>NZ_MKGS01000002.1:0-204115 GCF_002836905.1 Pseudomonas sp. 43NM1
TCGGCTGCCCAGCAGTCGTCAAACCTGCTGATGCTGTTTGGCTGAAGAAGGCTGGGGCCGCTGCGCAGCCCGACGGGGGCGAGCCCCCTCGCCACAAGGGGTTTGCGTTGGGCGCGGAATTGGTGGGGGCGATGCATGTCGTTCCGATACGGTGTGAAAACACCTGCCAGCCACACACCCCGTGGCGAGGGGGCTTGCCCCCGTTCGGCTGCGCAGCAGTCGTCAAACCTGCTGATGCTGTGTGGCTGAAGAAGGCTGGGGGCCGCTGCGCAGCCCGACGGGGGCGAGCCCCCTCGCCACAAGGGGGTTGTGTTGGGCGCGGAATTGGTGGGACCGATGCGTGCCATTCCGATGCTGTGCGAAAACACCCGCCAGCCTCACACCCCGTGGCGAGGGGGCTTGCCCCCGCTCGGCTGCGCAGCAGTCGTCAAATCTGCTGATGCTGTTTGGCTGAAGAAGGCTGGGGGCCGCTGCGCAGCCCAACGGGGGCGAGCCCCCTCGCCACAAGGGGTTTGTGTTGGGCGCGGAATTGGTGGGGCCGATGCATGTCGTTCCGATGCGGTGCGAAAACACCTGCCAGCCTCACACCCCGGCGAGGGGGCTTGCCCCCGTTCGGCTGCGCAGCAGTCGTCAAACCTGCTGATGCTCTGTGGCTGAAGTAGGCTGGGGCCGCTGCGCAGCCCGACGGGGGCGAGCCCCCTCGCCACAAGGGGTTTGTGTTGGGTGCGAAATTGGTGGGACCGATTCATGCCGTTACGATGCTGCTGCACACAGGGGTGGTGGGTCAGGTGCTCAGGCGGTTGCGCAGGGCTTTTGCCATGTCTTGGAGTTCTGCCATCGGGTTGTGCCCGATGAGCATCCACGCGTGTTCGGTGTCGGCCCAATACACCACCTTCATGTTGTGCCGGCGCTCCTGCGCGAATGCTTGGCTGCCGTTGTTGGAGCGGGTGACGCACAGGGCCATCGGGCCGTGCGCCGGGTCGAGGTAGGTGATCTGCGCGATCGGGACGCCGTCGTATTCAAGAATTTGCGCACGCTTTAGTTGAATCCGCGGCAGTGCCAGTTTCGCTGGCGCCAGGGTCAATCCCAGACGCGCGTCGATAGCGCGCAATTGCGCGCGTTGCGTGGCCTCGTCGCCGGGCAAATGCTCAAGGGTTTGCGGCACATACAGCGACATATAGTTGGCGACCAAGCCGCGCCAATTACTTTTCTTCCGGCTCATCTGCCAACCGAGAAACAACCGATCCGTCAGTACGCCACTGACCACCAACCCCGCAGCCGCCGTCAGAAACCAGCGTCGACTGCGGGCCGGCGGTGCCGGGCTGGGAAGGGTGTCGAGCATTGCGTTCAGGCGTTCCATCGGCGCTTGCGGCAGCAGTTCATCATAAGCAGCCTTGAACGGCAGGCTGCTGCGCGCCAGCCATTGCACGCGCAGGCTCAGCGCCGGGTCATCACTGATCGCGGCATCAATGCTGTTGCGCTGTTCGCTGTCGAGTTGGTCGTCGAGGTAGGCCACCAACTGTTCATCCGAAGGCAGCTTCGGCCGAAGCGGCTCGGTCATCGACGTTCTCCATTAATGTTGCTCGGCACGCTGTGCAGCGGCGGGTACTCGGCGAGTTTCAGGCGTGCGGTGGCGAGCCGGCTCATCACCGTGCCGATCGGCACTTGCAACACCTCGGCGACTTCGCGGCAGGACAAACCTTCGACATACGCCAGGTACAGCGTTTCGCGCTGGGTTTCCGGCAGGGCAGCGACGCGGCGAATCACCTGCGCGGCCAGCACATGAGTGTGCGCCGCATGCTCGCCGTCGACCGACAGCGCCACGTCGGCGTCCGCCGCTTCCTGGCCGAGACGCACGCGGCGGGCGCGTACTTCATTGAGCCAGATCGAATGCAGAATGCTCAGCAGCCAGCGGTCCATGCGCGTGCCTGGGACAAATTGCCCGGCGCGTTCCAGCGCCCGCACGCACGTGGCTTGCACCAGGTCTTCGGCGACATGCCGTTGCCGCGACAGCAGCAAGCCGTAGCGCCATAACCGCGCCAGATACTGGCCCAACTCTGCTCGTATTGCCTGATCGCTGGCGATGGCGACCTCCGTCCGTTCGATGTGTCAGGTTTTCGATGAAGCGTTGATGGCTGCGGCGAGGTCCTGATATTCCTCGCACGTGCTACCGCAGATTGCTTTGATCTGCTGCAACTGCTCCTGCGCCAGGTCCAGGCGACCTTTGATCACATAAGCCTCGCCGAGGTACTCGCGCACTTGCGCATACTGCGGGTCGAGTTTGACCGATTGCAGGTAATAGCCGATGCCCTCGTCGGTGCGCCCAAGTTTACGCGTGGCGTAACCGCGATAGTTCAACGCCTTGGCAGTGTTCGGGTTTTTCAGCGTATCGAGTAGCGCCAAAGCTTCCTCATAACGCCCGTCCTTGGCCAGGCGATAGGCGTAGTCGGTGCGATCGGCGTCCGGCACCAGGCTGCTGGTTTGCAGTACGCACTGTTTCAACGTGCTGTCGTACACCTGGCCTTTCGGGCACTCGGGTTTGGCCGGCGCATCGTCGTCACCGTCGGCCAAAACCAGGCAACTGGACAGCGCCGCAACCAGCAGCAGCGGGGCACTCAGCCATGCAAAACGGATAGTCATGATCAAACTCCACGGATTGAGACGTTTCAGATTCAGTCTAGTTTCAATCCTGGTGCTGCAACATCCGGGCGCGAAGCGGCTGGGGCAGCCGAAGCAGTCCCGCATTTGGCCGAACCGCTGCCTTACTCCCACCCGCGATGCCTTGTTATAGTTCCGGCCTCATTTTCTGTCCGGTAAAGGATTTCTGCCATGTCTCAGTACACCGCGTTCACCGTCGAACTCGCCGACAAAATCGCCCATGTGCAGATCAATCGCCCGGAAAAGATCAATTCGATGAACGCCGCTTTCTGGAGCGAGATCATCGAGATTTTCCAATGGGTCGATGACACCGACGAGGTGCGAGTGGTCGTGCTGAGCGGCGCTGGCAAACACTTTTCCTCGGGCATCGACCTGATGATGCTCGCCGGCGTGGCTAACGAAATGGGCAAGGACGTCGGCCGCAATGCGCGCCTGTTGCGGCGCAAGATCCTCGCCCTGCAAGCCTCGTTCAACGCCGTGGATAATTGCCGCAAACCGGTGATTGCGGCGATTCAGGGTTATTGCCTGGGCGGCGCCATCGACCTGATCGCCGCGTGCGACATGCGCTACGCCGCCGAAGATGCGCAATTCTCGATCAAGGAAATCGACATCGGCATGGCCGCCGACGTCGGCACGCTGCAACGCTTGCCGCGCATCGTCGGGGACGGCATGCTGCGTGAACTGGCTTACACTGGTCGCCAGTTTGGTGCAGAAGAAGCGCGCGGCATGGGTCTGATCAATCGCGTCTACAGCGACCGCGACAGCCTGCTGGATGGCGTGATGGGGATTGCCCGCGAGATCGCCGGCAAGTCGCCGATCGCGATTACCGGGACCAAGGAAATGATCAGCTACATGCGCGACCATCGCATCGACGACGGCCTCGAATACGTTGCCACCTGGAACGCCGCCATGCTGCAATCCACCGATTTGCGCGTGGCCATGGCCGCCCACATGAGCAAACAGAAACCCGAATTTCTGGACTGATTAACCATGACTTCACGCTGGACCACTGCAGTACTGGACACCGATCAACCGGGCGGCTGGGCCGTGGCGCGCAGCCCCGAAGGCTTTCTGTTCGACGACAACGGCGCGTTGTTCCCGCGCGAATGGCTCAAGCGCCAGGACCTGTCGATCCTCGCCGAGCACGGCATCGGTCACCTGGATGGGGAGCCGGTTTACCTGCTGGAATTGCGCAGCGTCAGCGAAGTGCCGGGCTGCCAGTGGAAAGGTCTGCGGGCGTTCATGCTTGAGGGCGATCACACCGTCTATAAAGTGCTCGGTTACGCCGCGCAGATCGGCACGTGGTACCGCGAGCATCGGTTTTGCGGGAACTGCGGGCAAGCCACGCATCAGGTTCCGCGCGAGCGGGCGATGTATTGCGAGCCGTGCAATATTCGTTATTACCCACGTATCTCGCCGAGCATGATTGTGCTGATCACCCGTGGCGATGAAGTATTGCTCGCGCGTTCGCCGCGTTTTGTCAGCGGCGTCTACAGCACGTTGGCGGGGTTCGCCGAACCGGGCGAATCGGCTGAGGATTGCCTGATTCGCGAGGTTCGTGAAGAGGTGCAGATCGAGGTCAAGAACATCCAGTACATGGGCAGCCAGTGCTGGCCGTTCCCGCATTCGATGATGCTCGGGTTTCACGCCGAATATGCCGGTGGCGAGATTGTCTGTCAGGAAGACGAGATCGAAGACGCGCAGTGGTTCAACATTCACGCGATGCCGCCACTGCCAGCCTCGCGTTCGATTGCGCGTTACCTGATCGACGTCTATCTGGCGCGGCGTTTAGGCTACGCTGAACCAGTGCTGCCAGGCTAACCGCACGGTCAGCCCAAGCACCACGGTGATGAACACCGGACGAATGAATTTCGCGCCGCCGCTGATCGCGGTGCGCGCGCCGAAGAACGCACCGACCATCACCGACAGGCCCATGCTCAGGCCGATGATCCAGTCCACTTGCCCGGAAAACACAAACACCGACAGCGCCGCAATGTTGCTGACGAAGTTCATGCTGCGCGCCACGCCGCTGGCCTTCACCAGGTCGATGGGGTACATGAGCATGGTGCTGACGGTCCAGAACGCGCCAGTGCCGGGGCCCGCCACGCCGTCGTAGAAACCGAGGCCGAAGCCTTGAGTCGATTGCCACTTTTTCTTGATCGGCGCGTCGCTGTCCAGCGGCGCTTGCGGCGTGCCGCCAAACAGCAGGTAGAGGCCGCAGGCGAAAACAATCACCGGCAGCATCTTGTTCAGCCATTCGGCGGGCAGGTAATGCGCGACCACCGCGCCAGTCAACGCGCCGACCAAGGTGCCGACGATTGCATGCAGCCATTGCCTTGGGTGAAACAGTTTGCGCCGGTAGAAGGTGAAACTGGCGGTGGCCGAGCCGAAGGTCGAACTGAGTTTGTTGGTGCCCAACACCAGGTGCGGCGGCAGCCCGGCGGTGAGCAAGGCAGGCGTGGTCAACAAACCGCCACCGCCGGCAATGGCGTCGATGAAACCGGCGATGAAAGCGACAAACGCCAGAATGGCCAGGGTGGTGAGGTCAACGCTGAGTTCGAAAGGCATGGAATCGGCTTATTCGGCGGGGCGCAGAAAGGGCTGCGGGGAAGGGCGGTATCTTACCTAGAAAGCAGGCTTGTTACAGCTGATCGTTCCCAGGCTGAGCATGGGAACCATCGCAATGTGGGTTTTGCCCAGGTGTGCAGTGTTGCTGAGCCAACAGTGCAGCAGCAAATTGTCCCTGCCACTCCCTATTTCTAAGGCGAAAGACATCTTCGTGGCGAGGGGGCTTGCCCCCGTTTGAGTGCGCAGCGCTCACCAGATTCTGCGGCCGCTACGCAGCCCAACGGGGGCAAGCCCCCTCGCCACGGTGCTCATACACCTCAGATTTCTGCCGCTGGCACGGTTGCTGCTCTGCTGCAAAGACTCCCGCAAAATCCCGAGGACATGCCAATGAGTCAGCAAGCCGTCAAATTTGCCTACTGGGTGCCAAACGTCAGCGGTGGGCTGGTGGTCAGCAAGATCGAGCAGCGCACCCATTGGGGCATCGACTACAACCGCAAACTGGCACAACTGGCCGAGGCGGCCGGGTTCGAATACGCGCTGACGCAGATCCGCTTCACCGCTGGCTACGGCGCTGAGTTTCAGCACGAATCCGTTGCCTTCAGCCACGCGTTGCTCGCCGCGACCACCCAGCTCAAAGTGATCGCGGCGATCTTGCCCGGCCCGTGGCAACCGGCACTGGCGGCCAAGCAACTGGCGACCATCGATCAACTGACCAATGGCCGCGTCGCGGTGAACATCGTCAGCGGCTGGTTCAAAGGCGAGTTCCAGGCAATTGGCGAACACTGGCTGGAGCACGACGAGCGCTACCGGCGTTCCGAAGAATTCATCCGCTCGCTCAAAGGCATCTGGAGCCAGGACAATTTCACCTTTCGCGGCGATTTCTACCGCTTCGACAATTACAGCCTCAAGCCGAAACCGCTGGGTCAACCGGAGATTTTCCAGGGCGGCAGCTCGCGACATGGCAGCGCGCGTTTCCGATTGGTATTTCACCAACGGCAACACGCCGGAAGGCATCAGGGCTCAGGTCGATGACATTCGCAGCAAAGCAACGGCGAACAATCACTCGGTGAAGGTCGGGGTCAACGCGTTTGTCATCGCCCGTGACACCGAAGAAGAAGCGCGCGCGGTGCTGACGCAAATCATCGATCAGGCCGATCCGCAAGCCGTGAACGCTTTTGGCGATGCCGCGAAACAGGCGGGCCGGGCGTCGCCGGAGGGCGAGGGCAATTGGGCGAAGTCGACGTTCGAGGATCTGGTGCAATACAACGACGGCTTCAAAACCAACCTGATCGGCACGCCACAGCAGATCGCCGAACGGATCGTTGCGCTGAAAGCGGTGGGCGTGGATTTGGTGCTCGCCGGGTTTCTGCATTTTCAGGAAGAAGTCGAGTACTTCGGCAGACGCGTGTTGCCGCTGGTGCGGGAGCTGGAGGCCAAGGCGCTCAACCAGCAGACCGCCGCGCTCGCCTGACCACCTGAGCCCTTGTAGGAGCGAAGCTTGCCCGCGAAGGCGTCGTCACATTCAACATTGATATTGACTGACACGACGCCTTCGCGGGCAAGCCTCGCTCCTACAGGGGACAGCGTTTACAAACCGAGGTCGGACAGGCCTGGGTGATCATCCGGGCGGCGCCCCAGAGGCCAGTGGAATTTGCGTTCGCTTTCCTTGATCGGCAAATCGTTGATGCAGGCAAACCGGTTGGCCATCAAGCCATTCTCGGCAAATTCCCAGTTTTCGTTGCCGTACGAGCGAAACCAGTTGCCTGAGTCGTCGTGCCATTCATAGGCATAACGCACGGCGATGCGGTTGTCGGTGAAGGCCCAGAGTTCCTTGATCAGTCGGTAGTCCAGTTCCTTGGCCCACTTGCGCGTGAGGAAACCCTTGGCTTCTTCGCGGTTGTGCGCGAATTCGGCGCGGTTACGCCATTTTGTGTCGAGGGTGTAGGCGAGGGACACGCGCTCGGGATCACGGGTATTCCAGCCATCTTCGGCGAGGCGCACTTTCTCGATGGCGGATTCGCGGGTAAACGGTGGCAATGGCGGACGGGCTTCAGCGTTAGTTGACATTGAATGTCTCCTGATCAAGTAAAAGTTAAATCAACGCGGTCGAGCTTGATTAAGTCGTTACAGGTCCAATAACTTTCGCGCCATGCATCGCGCATTATCGGCGGCACTGTGATCACCCATCACAAGCGCAACGGTAATGGCCCCATCGATCAGGATCAGCAGCTGTCTGGCCAGCGTCTCCGGGTCGGTAGCGCCATGTTCGGTACAGAGTTCGCACACGTAGTCGAGCAGTTTCTGTTTGTGTTCCCTGGCCACTTGGCGCACCGGATCTTGCGGGTCACCGGTCTCGCCGCTGGTGTTGGTGAACGCGCAACCGCGAAAGCCTTCGGAGTCAAACCAGCTGCGCAACACGGTGAACAGGTTAAGCAAGCGATCGGCCGGGCTTGATGCCTTGTCGACTTCGCTGCGAAACCAGTGCATCCAGCGCACGTCGCGGCGTTGCAGGGCGGCAACGGTCAGCTCCTCCTTGTTGGCGAAGTAGCGGTAGATGCTTTTTCTGGAGACGCCGGCGGTTTTCACCAGAAGATCCATGCCCGTGGCGGCGATGCCACTTTTGTAGATCAACTTCTCGGTGACATCCAGAATGATGTCGCGGGTAGTGCTGGTCGATTGGTTCATGTGGCGAACAGTAGAACGATCGTTCTTCTTGGTCAAGCGGGTTTTTTGTCAGTGAAATTTCCTTCGCGGGCAAGCCTCGCTCCTACAGGAATAAAACCGCTTGATCGTTCCCACGCTCCGCGCAGTGGGCAGACCCGAACGAATCCATGGTGTAAGCTCTCGGGTTCTTCGGAATCGACCTTTTGCGAGCCCTATGCCGTCGCTTTTCAAACGCTCTCTGCTGCCTAAACTGCGCAGTTTTCCGCTGACCGCCGATGCCGTCACGATTCTCTCCGGCGCCGCCGAATACCGTCGTTGCCTGCTGGAAAAAATCGCCCAGGCGACCCGGCGCATCTACATCGTCGCGCTGTACCTGCAACAGGACGAAGCCGGCCAGGAAGTCCTCGATGCCTTGCACGCCGCCAAACTCGCGCGTCCGCAACTGGACGTGGTGGTGGTGGTTGACTGGCTGCGCGCCCAGCGCGGTTTGATCGGCGCCGGCAAGCAGCCGGGCAACTCGGCGTGGTATCAGGAAATGACCCGCACCCACGCCAGCGAAGTGCCGGTGTACGGCGTGCCGGTGCAGACCCGCGAGCTGTTCGGCGTCTTGCATTTGAAGGGTTTTGTCATCGACGATTGCGTCATTTACAGCGGCGCGAGCCTGAACAACGTCTATCTGCACAAATTCGACAAATACCGCTACGACCGTTATCACCTGCTGCAGAACAGCGATCTCGCCGATTCCATGCAGCACCTGGTCCAGCACGGTCTCGTCGCTTCCAAAGCGGTGCATCGTCTTGATCTGCCGAACCCGCCGACCACGCGCAGCCTGCGCAACGACATCGGCGACTTGCGCAGCCGCCTCAAGCATGCGAGTTACGACATCACCTCGGGCACCACGGCGAAGGACGGTTTGTCCGTCAGCCCGCTACTCGGTGTCGGCAAGAACAACCCGCTGAGCCGGGTGATCTGCGAACTGATCGCCAGTGCCAAGTTTCAGCTGACCATTTGCACGCCGTATTTCAACCTGCCGCTGCAAGTCACCCGCGAGATCAACCGCGCGCTGGCCCGTGGGGTGAAGATCGACATAATCGTCGGCGACAAGACGGCCAACGATTTCTACATTCCGCCGAGCGAGCCGTTCAAAGTCATCGCCGCGCTGCCATACCTTTACGAAATCAGCCTGCGGCGCTTCGCCAAACGCCATCAGCGCTACATCGACAGCGGCCAGTTGAACCTGCATTTGTGGCGCGATGGCGACAACACCTACCACCTCAAGGGTATGTGGATCGATGATCGCTACACCTTGCTTACCGGCAACAACCTCAACCCACGCGCCTTCCGCCTCGACCTGGAAAACGCGCTGCTGATCGACGATCCGAAACAGGAACTGCGTGAAGCGCGCAGCAAAGAGCTGGCAGAGATTTTCGAGCACACGCGCCGGGTCGAACGCTATCTGGAACTGGAAACCTTGCCGGACTACCCGGCGGGCGTGGCGAAGTTTCTCAAGCGGGTGAGTCGGGTGAGGATCGAGCGGTTGTTGTATCGGATTTTGTGAGGGGTGGCACAGTCGGGTTGATGTGCTGAATGTGGGAAAGGCATCGCGAGCAAGCTCGCTCCCACATTTGACCTGCCAACCACCGTCCCTGTAGGAGTGAGCCTGCTCGCGATAGCCATCTGACAGTCGACATACGAGTTGACTGACAGGACGCCTTCGCGGGCAAGCCTCGCTCCTACAGGGGGACGCGATCGCTGTAGGAGCGAGGCTTGCCCGCGAAGGGGCCCGACCAGGCGCCGCAAAAACTAATTCAGCCCCAACTTCCCACGCAACGTCGACAAATCCTCAGCCAGGGTATTCACCGGGCCAACCAGCGCTTTGCGGTCGTTTTCCTTGACCTTGTCGTAGGTTTCAAACCCGCCATCTGCGGTTTTGTATTTCGCCAGAATCTTGTTCACCGTCGCAAAGTTCTTGTCGACTTTGGCGATGAACGCCGCGTCCTGCTGCTCGATCTGCGGGTGGAACAGGTCGACGATTTTCTTCGCGCCGTCGATGTTGCCCTGGAAGTCGTAGAGGTCGGTGTGGCTGTAGCGGTCTTCTTCGCCGGAGATCTTGGTGGCGGCGACTTCTTCGAGCAGCGCAGCGGCGCCGCCAACGACTTTCTCCGGCGGGAAGGTCAGGCCGGCGACGCGCGCCTGCAAGTCCTTCACGTCTTTGTTCAAGCCGTCAGCCAGGGCGTCGAGGCCTTTGGTGCTTTTTTCCGAGAACAACGAATATTCGATGCGATGGAAACCGGTGAAATCCTCGGCGGTCACGCCTTTTTCGTGGTCGTCGACGCGCGAGTCTATAGACGCGTCGAGGTCACTGAACAGCTCGGCGATTGGCTCGATCGATTCATAAAACACCCGGGTCGGCGCGTAGAGCTTTTGCGCGGTAGCGAGGTCGCCGCTTTTCACCGCGTCGGTGAACTGTTGGGTGTGGCTGCCCAACTCGTCGAGTTTCTCGATGACGTAGATCTTGTAGTCCGAAACCGGCCCCACCAGATCCAGCGGCGCCGGTGCCGCGAAAGCTGAAAACGGAGTGTTGAGCAAGCCAAGGGTCAGCATTAACGCGAGGGGCGACTTTTTCATGGGACGGTTCCGTGTTGGGGGATTGTGGGGGCGTAGTCGAGGCGTTGTCAGGTATTGGTCGCAGGTTGTGCAGCGGCGAGCAGCGAACGACCGATGAAGTCCTGATCGCCCCTGACGCCCGGCAATGTGAAGAAATACCCACCGCCCACCGGCTTCAGGTATTCCTCCAGCGGCTCGCCGTTGAGCCGGGTTTGCACGGTGATGAAGCCTTTTTCCAGATCCGCCTGATAGCAGATGAACAGCAGGCCCATGTCGAGCTGGCCGTTCTTGTTCACACCGTTGGAATAGTTGAACGGCCGGCGCAGGATCAAATTGGCCTGGGTCGCGGCGGTGCGCGGGTTGGCCAGGCGAATGTGCGCGTCGAGCTTGGTCAGCTTGCCTTCGGGGTCCTTGGCGTAGTCCGGGACTTGGGTTTCATGCGCGCCGCCCATCGGTGCGCCGGTGCTCTTGATGCGGCCGAGAATGCTTTCCTGTTCCTGCAACGGCGTGCGATCCCAGCGCTCGACGAAATTGCGGATGATCCGCACCGCTTGATAGCTGCCGTTCGCCGCCCACGCCGGTTCGTCGCTGCCGGGCTGCACCCAGACCAGCGCGTCCATGGCTTTCGCGTCGTTGGAATCGGGGTTGGCCGAGCCATCGCGAAAACCGAGGAAGTTGCGCGCACTTTGCGCCGGCGCTCCAGGTTTGCTCGGTGCTTGTGGCGGCACGCTGCCTTCCTGCTTCCAGCGCACCAGCAGCAGGTCCGGGAGGTTTTTGACGATGTCGCGCAAGGCGTGGATGTTGGTGTCGGTGGTGTTCGAGCAGAACTGCAGGCTCAAGTCGCCGTGGCAGCAATCGGCGTCCAGCGCATCGTTGGGGAAACCGACCATGCGGCTCAGGCGTTTCGGTTTGGCGCTGGCCAGGCCGAAACGCTCGTCGAACAGCGACTCGCCGACCGATACGGTGATGGTCAGATTGTCCGGCGTCACCACCGGGCCGAGGATGCCCGAGTCCACTGGCGGCAACTTTGGATCGACCTGTTCCACCGTGCCGCCAGTCATCAAAAACGCGATGCGTTCGTTGAGCGTGCGGAACAACCGCTCAAGGTCTTCGCGGTCGCTGGCCAACACATCGAACGACACCAGCATGCCCGACGCCGGGCGCGGCGTGACGATGCCGGTCTGGTGTTTGCCGTGGAACGCGTGGCGGTCTTCGGTCTTGTCGCTTTTCGGCGCCTCGGTGACTTGCGCCGGGCTGGCGGCCATTGCCGGGCAGCTCAAAGCGGAACCGGCCAAGGCCACCCCGGCGGCGCCCATGCCCATCAATACGCGGCGACGTTGCGCGGAAAACTGCTCTGTGTCTTTCATCAAATAATTCGTCTTCTGCTTACAGGCCGGACAGGCCCAGGGCTGGATCGATGCCGTCGAGTACGTCGGCCAGAGCCTTGGCCTTGTCGGCGATGTGTTGGCGCTGCTCGGCGCTGACCGTGGCGTAACCGGCGTAGCCATTGTTGGTCTTGAGGCCGCTGAGCTCGCCGTCGAACGCTGCGAGCGCGCTGTCGATTTTCGGCAGCAAGTCAGTGGCGGATTTGCTCAGCAAGGGCCGCAACAAATCGACGACTTTGTGCGCCGCTTCGAGGTTGGCGGCAAAGCCATTGAGGTCGCTGTGGCTGTAGCGTTCTTCTTCGCCGCTGGCCGCGCGCACTTCGGCAATGGTCTTGAGATTGCGCACGACGATGCTCACCAGTTGCTCCGGCGGCAGCGATTGCGCGAGCAGTTGCTGTTTGAGCGTGGTGACGTCGCTGGTCAGTCGCTGCGCCACCGGCGTCAGGCCGTCGAGGCTGCGTTGCTGGAACAGCGCGTATTCGAGGCGATGGAAACCGACAAACCCCGGATCCTGCTCGCGTTTCTCGAAATAATCGGCGCGCGCGTTGATCGCGTTATCCAGTTCCGCCAGGCGCTGCGCGGCCGGGGCGATCCGTTGATACGCCGCGCGGGCCGGCAGGTAAAGCGCTTGCGCCTGGCTCAGATCGCCCGCGGCAATCGCCTGTTCCAGCGCGGTCACGGCTTTGATCAGCGCGCTGCTTTGGCTGCTCAAGTACACGCGAAATTCCGACAACGGGCCGATAAACGCGACCATCGACGGACGTGCCTTGGCTGCGGCATCGGACGCGGCGGTCGGCGTCACGTGCAGGGTGCCGCGCGGGTTGCTGAGCAAACCGCAAGTGATCGCGTAATCGCCGGGGACAAGATTGGCGTTGATCACCTGGCTCAGGCCAGGCGCAATATTCTCGCGTTCTTCGACCACCAGCACGCCATCGAGAATTTCCCATTCGACGGCGCGATCCGAGCGATTGACGATGCGAAAACTCGCGCGCCCGGCCGGGACCGTCAGCGCGTTCGGCTCGCAGTTGTGGGGATGAATGTTCACCACCACTTCGTCATGGTTGATCTGGCGCTTGGCCGCGGCCATTTTCGAGGCGTAGTAGAACAGGCCACCGGCGGCGATCATCACGATCACCGAACCGGCCACCGCCCAGCGCAGTGCGCGGGGAGGCGAAGCCACGGGAGGAGTAGGCGTTGACATGAAAGCCCTTACTGACTGGAAACGGAAGGTGATGGTTTGGCGGGCGCGGCAGCCGGGAGGAAGAACATCACCAGCGCCACCACCAAGTAAATCAGGTACGCGCCGAGGGTGCTGACGGTCGGCGCATCTTGATAGCCGAACATGCCGGCGAGTACCGCGCCGACCGGGCCGTCCATCGGCAGCGTCGCGCTGAAGTCGAACAGCACGGTTTGCAGGTGATTCCACACCCCGGCTTCATGCAGCGCCTGCACCGAGTTGGCGAGAATGCCGGCGGCGACCACGAGGATGAACAGGCCGGTCCAGCGGAAAAACGCGCTGAGGTTCAGGCGCATGCTGCCGCTGTAGATGAGGAAACCGACGATGATCGCCAGGATCAGCCCGAGCAGGGCGCCCATCGGTGCCGCCGCGCCTTCGCTCTGCTGGAATACCGCGAGCAGGAAAAACACCGTTTCCAGGCCTTCGCGAGCCACGGCGAAAAACACCATGGCGATCAGTGCCGTGACCTGGTGTCTGGAACCGGCCAAGGCGTGATCGAGGGACACGTGCAGCGAATGCTTGATCGACCGCGCGACTTTGCGCATCCAGAACACCATCGAGCTGAGAATGCCCACGGCCACCAGACCGACGATGCCTTCGAACAGCTCCTGTTGTTTTTGCGGGAACTCGGCGCTCATCAACTCCAGGCCACCACCAACCAGCAACGCCAGCGCAGCGGCAAGGAATACGCCGATCCACACCGCTGGCATCCACTCGCCACGCCCGGTTTGCTTGAGGTAACTGGCGATAATGCCGACGATCAACGCCGCTTCAATACCTTCGCGCAACATGATCAGAAAGGGGACAAGCATTCAGCACCGTTAAGGAGATAGTTAGGTAGCTAAGTTGTAACATAATGACACTCATTCTCACATGAGATTCATTGACTTTGGCTGAACCTAAGCTGAACGAGCCAATGGATCACCTTGACCCTGTAGGAGTGAGCCTGCTCGCGATGACGGCATGACAGGCGAAAACAACGCTGACTGACACTGCGCAATCGCGAGCAGTGGATTGAGCTAATATGCCGACCATTCGCACAACAAGGCTCACCCCGCGCAATGTCGGAAAAAGACACCATCGCTATTCAACTGGTGCGTGAAGCGCTGTTGCAAAGTTGCGCGCCGGGGGCGGCGACTGAGGAAGTGTTGCTCAAGGTCGGCATCGATCCGGCGTTGATGGCCAGCGCGCAGGGCCGGGTGCCGGCCACCGCCTATGCGCGTTTGTGGCGCTTGCTGGCGCGGCGCGGCGACGATGAGTTCTTTGGCATGGACCCGCGCAAACTGAAATCCGGCAGCCTCGAGTTTCTGTGCCGCAGCGCCATGCTCCAGCCGAGTTTGGCTGCAGGCCTGACCACCGGCCTGAGTTTCCTCTCGTTGATGCTCGAACACCTGCCCGCGCAACTGGTGCGCCAGCAAAGCCTGGCGGAAATCGTCTTGCTCGAAGACGACCAGGACCCGCGCCGCGCCTTCACGTATTTCACCTATTGGATGATTGTCCACGGCGTCGCGTGTTGGCTGGCGGGGCGGCGGATTCCGATTCTGGCCATCGAACTGCGCTGCCCGGCGCCGGACTTTTGCGATGACTATCAGGTGATGTTTTCCGAGAACCTGCGCTTCGACCGGCCACGCACGCGGATGATCTTTGCCGCCGATTGCCTGGATGTGCCGATCAAGCGCAGCGCTGAAGAACTCAAGCGTTTCCTCGCCCAGGCGCCGGCGAATATTCTGGTCAAGTATCGCGACCCGGAAAGCCTCGCCAGCCGCATCAAGCACGATCTGCGGCACTTGCCCGCCGAACAATGGCCGGAAACCGAGGCGTTGGCGCAGCAATTGTGCATGTCGGCCTCGACGCTGCGCCGGCGTTTGGCCGAAGAAGGGCAGACCTGGCAAGGCTTGAAGGACAGCGTGCGTAAGGAGTTGGCGATAGTCTGGCTGGCCGAGCCGTCGATCAGCTTCGCCGAAATCGCCGCACGCCTGGGATTTGCCGATGCGAGCTCGTTTTACAAAGCGTTTCGCAAATGGTCGGGGACTAATCCGGGGCATTACCGGAGTTTGATTCTCAACGACGCGAGTTGATCCGGGTTTTTGTGGTGAGCCAGCAGGCCTCATCGCGAGCAAGCTCGCTCCCACATTGGACTGCTGCGAAACCCATGATTTGAATACAACCACAGAACCCTGTGGGAGCGAGCTTGCTCGCGATGAGGCCATCACAACCGCCGCACCCTCCGAACCTTGGCCAAACCAGTCACGCAACTTGATAGCTTTGACCATTGCCCCACACCCCGCGCAGCGCGAGTATTCCTCTGTTGATTAAGGTTCCCCCAACCTAATAAAAATACAGAGGGATTCTGGCGATGCGCGATTACTTGTCTGCCGTTTCACAGTTCGATTACCAGCACACCGTTGGCGCTGCGCTCGCGGGCGATCTGAGCGAGCTCAACGCCTGCGTCGAGTGTTGCGACCGCCACGCGCTGCCGGGGCGTATCGCGTTGTTCTGGGAGGGTCGTGACGGCGCCAGCGCGACGTACACTTTCAGCGACTTGCAGGACAAAGCCGCGCGTTTCGCCAATTTCCTCCTCGCCCAAGGTGTGCGCAAGGGTGACAAAGTCGCCGGGCTGCTGCCGCGCAATATCGAATTATTGATCACCGTGTTCGCCACCTGGCGCATCGGCGCGGTGTATCAGCCGCTGTTCACCGCTTTCGGCCCGAAAGCCATCGAACATCGCTTGAACACCTCCGGCGCCAAAGTGGTGGTCACCGACGCAGTCAATCGGCCGAAACTCGCCGACGTTGCCGATTGCCCGACCATCGCCACCGTTGGCGGTCCCAAGGGACAAGGCATCGTCCGTGGCGATTACAGCTTCTGGGCTGAACTGGCGAATTATCCCGCGGCGTGCGACCCCGTCATGCTCAGCGGCGAAGACCCGTTCCTGCTGATGTTCACGTCGGGCACCACCGGCCCGGCAAAAG
The DNA here is from genome assembly GCF_002836905.1 of Pseudomonas sp. 43NM1. NCBI lineage: Bacteria > Pseudomonadati > Pseudomonadota > Gammaproteobacteria > Pseudomonadales > Pseudomonadaceae > Pseudomonas > Pseudomonas sp. 43NM1. The sequence continues at coordinate 16,092 of NZ_MKGS01000002.1, forward strand.
CGCTGTCGGTGCCGCTCAAAGCCATCGTCGCGTTCCAGAACTACACCCGCGATGCCGTGGATTTGCGCCCCGAAGATGCATTCTGGAACGTTGCCGATCCGGGCTGGGCCTACGGCATCTATTTCGGCGTCACCGGGCCGCTGGCGCTGGGGCATCCGATCACGTTCTACGATGGCCCGTTCACCCTCGAAAGCACCTGCCGGGTGATCAACAAATATGGCATCACCAACCTCACCGGTTCGCCGACCGCTTACCGTTTGCTGATCGCTGGCGGCGACGAATTCGCCCGCTCGATCAACGGCAAACTGCGCATCGTCAGCAGCGCCGGCGAGCCGTTGAATCCGGAAGTGATTCGCTGGTTCGCCGACAACCTCGGCGTGGTCATTCACGACCATTACGGCCAGACCGAACTGGGCATGGTCTTGTGCAACCACCATGGCCTCGAACACCCGATCCACCTCGGCGCCGCCGGTTTCGCCTCGCCGGGGCACCGCATCGTCGTGCTCGACGACGACCATCAGGAACTTGGCGTCGGCCAGCCCGGCATCCTCGCCATCGACCGCACGCAGTCGCCGATGTGCTGGTTCGGCGGCTACGAAGGCGCGCCGACCAAGGCGTTCGTCGGCAACTATTACCTGAGCGGCGACAGCGTCGAGTGGAACCCGGACGGCAGCATCAGTTTCGTCGGTCGCAGCGATGACGTGATCACCACGTCCGGCTATCGCGTCGGCCCGTTCGACGTCGAAAGCGCATTGATCGAACACCCGGCGGTGATTGAAGCGGCGGTGGTCGGCAAACCCGACGCCGAGCGTACCGAACTGGTCAAAGCCTTCGTCGTGATCGGCGCGCAGTACCGCGCCACGCCGGAACTTGCCGAAGAACTCAAACAACACGTGCGCAAACGTCTGGCCGCGCACTCGTACCCGCGTGAAATCGAATTTGTCAGCGACTTGCCGAAAACCCCAAGCGGCAAATTGCAGCGCTTTATCTTGCGCAACCAGGAAATCGCCAAGGCTCAAGAGGCCGCGGCTCACAAAGCTTCTGCTTGAATCGAAGGAAAATAAGATGCAGATCGAAAACAAGGTTTTTCTCGTCACCGGCGGCGCATCCGGCCTCGGTGCCGCCACCGCTGAAATGCTCGTCGCGGCGGGCGCCAAAGTGATGTTGGTGGACATGAACGCTGAAGCCGTTGCAGCGCAGGCACAACGGCTTGGTCGTGGCGCGCAAAGCGTGGTCGCGGACATCAGTAATGAAGCCGCCGCTGAAGCTGCGGTCGCCGCGACGGTGCAAGCATTCGGTGGCCTGCACGGTCTGGTGAATTGCGCCGGCATCGTGCGCGGCGAGAAAATCCTCGGCAAGACCGGCCCGCATGCGCTGGCGAGTTTCAGCCAGGTGATCAACGTCAACCTGATCGGCAGCTTCAACATGCTGCGCCTGGCCGCAGCGGCCATTGCCGAAACCGAAGCGAACGCGGACGGTGAGCGCGGCGTGATTATCAACACCGCATCGGTGGCCGCCTACGACGGGCAGATCGGCCAGGCTGCGTACGCCGCGTCGAAAGGCGCGATTGTCAGCCTGACCTTGCCCGCCGCTCGTGAACTGGCACGTTTCGGCATCCGCGTGATGACCATCGCGCCGGGCATTTTCGAAACGCCGATGATGGCCGGCATGACCGAGGAAGTCCGCGCTTCACTGGCCGCCGGTGTGCCGTTCCCGCCGCGTCTGGGCAAGCCCGCCGAATACGCGGCGCTGGTGCGGCATATCATCGAAAACAGCATGCTCAATGGCGAGGTGATCCGTCTCGACGGCGCCTTGCGCATGGCCGCCAAGTAAGGAGAAATTTGTCATGACTCTTGCCAACGATCCGATTGTTATCGTCAGCGCCGTCCGCACTCCGATGGGCGGTTTCCAGGGCGAACTGAAAAGCCTCACCGCACCGCAACTCGGCGCCGCAGCGATCAAAGCGGCGGTCGAGCGTGCCGGTATCGGCGCCGATGCGGTTGAAGAAGTGTTGTTCGGCTGCGTGCTGTCCGCCGGCCTCGGCCAGGCGCCCGCGCGGCAAGCGGCACTCGGCGCCGGGCTGGATAAATCGACCCGCTGCACCACGCTGAACAAGATGTGCGGTTCGGGCATGGAAGCGACGATTCTGGCCCACGACATGCTGGTCGCCGGCAGCGCCGAAGTGGTTGTCGCTGGCGGCATGGAAAGCATGTCGAACTCGCCATACCTGCTTGATCGCGCCCGCAGCGGTTATCGCATGGGCCACGGCCGGGTGCTCGATCACATGTTCCTCGACGGCCTCGAAGACGCCTACGACAAGGGCCGGCTGATGGGCACTTTTGCCGAGGATTGCGCCGAGACCAACGGTTTCAGCCGCGAAGCACAGGACGCTTTTGCGATTGCCTCGACCACCCGCGCGCAGCAGGCGATCAAGGACGGCAGCTTCAAGGACGAAATCGTCCCGCTGAGCGTGATGGTCGGCAAGGAACAGGTGCTGATCAGCAACGACGAACAACCGCCGAAAGCCAAACTCGACAAGATCGCCGCGCTGAAACCGGCGTTCCGCGACGGCGGCACGGTGACAGCGGCCAACTCCAGCTCAATCTCCGACGGCGCCGCGGCGCTGGTGCTGATGCGTCGTTCCGAGGCACAACAGCGCGGGCTCAAGCCTCTGGCGGTGATTCATGGCCACGCGGCGTTTGCCGATACGCCGGGGCTGTTCCCGGTGGCGCCGGTCGGTGCGATCAAGAAGTTGATGACAAAAACCGGCTGGTCGCTGGATGAGGTCGAGTTGTTTGAGGTGAACGAAGCGTTTGCGGTGGTCAGTCTGGTGACCATGAGCAAACTTGAAATCCCCCATGAGAAGGTCAACGTGCACGGCGGCGCCTGCGCGCTGGGGCATCCGATTGGTGCGTCGGGCGCGCGGATTCTGGTGACATTGCTGTCGGCGCTGCGCCAGAAAGGCCTGAAACGTGGCGTTGCAGCGATCTGCATCGGCGGCGGCGAAGCAACGGCCATGGCCGTGGAATGCCTGTACTAACGCTGCCACCTCGTAGGAGCAAGGCTTGCCCGCGATGACCCTCTCACGGACGCCATCGCGGGCAAAGCCATGCTCCTGCAAGAGCAGGGTGCATTCAGCTCATTTTTTAAGGATTCACCATGATTCCCAATGACGAACAATCACAAATCAGCGAAGCCGCCCGGCAGTTTGCCCAGGAGCGGCTGAAGCCGTTTGCCGCTGAATGGGACCGCGAGCATCGCTTTCCGAAAGAGGCCATCGGCGAAATGGCCGAGCTGGGCTTCTTCGGCATGCTGGTGCCGGAACAGTGGGGCGGTTGCGACACCGGTTATCTGGCTTACGCCATGGCCCTGGAAGAAATCGCCGCGGGCGACGGCGCCTGCTCGACGATCATGAGCGTGCACAACTCGGTGGGTTGCGTGCCGATTCTCAAGTACGGCACCGACGAACAGAAACAACGCTTGCTCACACCACTCGCCAGCGGCGCAATGCTCGGCGCGTTTGCTTTGACCGAACCGCAAGCCGGTTCCGATGCCAGCGGCCTGAAAACCCGCGCGCGACTTGAAGGCGATCATTACGTGTTGAACGGCTGCAAACAGTTCATCACGTCCGGGCAGAACGCCGGGGTGGTCATCGTGTTCGCCGTCACCGATCCGGGCGCGGGCAAACGCGGGATCACCGCGCTGATCGTGCCGACCGATTCACCGGGCTACAAAGTCGCGCGGGTCGAAGACAAACTCGGCCAGCACGCCTCGGACACCTGCCAGATTCTGTTTGAAGACGTCAAAGTGCCGGTCGCCAACCGCTTGGGCGAGGAGGGCGAAGGTTACCGCATCGCCCTGGCCAACCTTGAGGGCGGGCGCGTCGGCATCGCCGCGCAATCGGTGGGCATGGCCCGCGCCGCGTTCGAAGCCGCGCGCGATTACGCCCGTGAGCGCGAAAGTTTCGGCAAGCCGATCATCGAGCACCAGGCGGTGGCTTTCCGTTTGGCTGACATGGCGACGCAAATCGCCGTCGCCCGGCAAATGGTGCATTACGCGGCAGCACTGCGCGACAGCGGCAAACCGGCGCTGGTCGAAGCCTCGATGGCCAAGCTCTTCGCCTCGGAAATGGCCGAAAAAGTCTGCTCCAGCGCGTTGCAAACCCTTGGCGGATACGGTTACCTCAACGACTTCCCGCTGGAACGAATCTACCGCGACGTGCGCGTGTGCCAGATCTACGAAGGCACCAGCGATATTCAGCGCATGGTTATTTCGCGCAATCTTTAATAAGGAATTCTGTATGTCTTACGAAACGATTCTCCTGGAAACCCAGGGCCGCGTCGGTCTGATCACGCTCAACCGGCCACAAGCGCTGAATGCCTTGAACGCGCAACTGGTCAGCGAACTGAACCACGCTCTCGATGCCCTCGAAGCCGATTCGAACATCGGCTGCATCGTGCTCACGGGTTCGAAGAAAGCCTTCGCCGCTGGCGCCGACATCAAGGAAATGGCCGAGCTGACGTATCCGCAGATCTACCTCGACGACCTGTTCAGCGACAGTGATCGCGTGGCCAACCGCCGCAAGCCCATCATCGCTGCGGTCAACGGTTTTGCCCTTGGCGGTGGCTGTGAACTGGCGCTGATGTGCGACTTTATCCTCGCCGGCGACAACGCCCGGTTCGGCCAGCCGGAAATCAACCTCGGCGTGCTCCCGGGCATGGGCGGCACCCAGCGCCTGACCCGCGCGGTGGGCAAGGCCAAAGCCATGGAAATGTGCTTGAGCGGGCGGTTGATCGATGCAGTGGAAGCGGAGCGTTGCGGGATTGTCGCGCGGATCGTGCCGGCGGATGAATTGCTCGATGAGGCGCTGAAAGTCGCGACGTTGATCGCGAAGAAGTCGTTGCCGATCGCGATGATGGTCAAGGAAAGCGTCAACCGCGCGTTTGAAGTGAGCCTGTCGGAGGGCGTGCGTTTCGAGCGCCGAGTGTTCCACGCGGCGTTCGCGACGCAGGATCAGAAGGAAGGGATGGCGGCGTTTATCGCCAAGCGTGAGGCTGAGTTCCAAGGCAAGTGAGGTAGCTTCTGAACGGACGTCATCGCGAGCAAGCTCGCTCCCACATTCGATCTCTGGTGAACACAACATCTGTGAACACTGGAGATCTCTGTGGGAGCGAGCTTGCTCGCGATGCTTTCAGGCCATCACACGAGATATTGTTGATTGTGCCCACGCAGAGCATGGCAACGATCATTCAGACCAGATAGTTTTTCAATTCGCGGGCAATCACCATTCGCTGGATCTCGCTCGACCCTTCGTAAATCTGCGTGATCCGCGCATCCCGGTAATAACGCTCTACCGGGTAATCCTCCAGGTAGCCATAACCGCCATGAATCTGGATCGCCGAAGAGCAGACTTTTTCGGCGATTTCCGAGGCAAACAACTTCGCCTGCGAAGCTTCCGACAAACACGGTTTACCGGCGCTGCGCAGCCGCGCGGCGTGGAGGACCAGCAACCGCGCCGCGTTCAGCCGGGTGTGCATGTCGGCGAGCATGTTGGCGATGCTTTGGTGTTCATTGATGGTCTTGCCGAACTGCACTCGATCACGCGAATAGGCCAGCGCCGCTTCAAACGCCGCACGCGCAATGCCCAGTGCTTGCGCGGCGATGCCGATGCGCCCGCCTTCAAGGTTGGACAGGGCGATGGCCAGGCCTTTGCCGCGCTCACCCAGCAGATTGGCTTCGGCAATCGTGCAGTTGCTCAGCGTCACCGCGCAGGTGTCGGAGGCGCGGATGCCCATTTTGTGCTCGGTGCGGTCGACGATAAACCCCGGGGTATCGGTCGGCACCAGAAACGCCGAGATTCCGCGTTTGCCCAGGTCCGGGTCAGTCACCGCGAACACAATCGCCAGTTTTGCGCGTTTGCCGTTGCTGACAAATTGTTTGGCGCCGTTGATCACCCACTGGCCGTCGCGCAGTTCGGCGCGGGTGCGCAGGTTGTGCGCTTCGGAGCCGGCTTGCGGTTCAGTCAGGCAAAAACAGCCAATCGCCTGACCACTGGCGAGGTCCGGCAACCAGGTTTTTTTCTGTTCTTCAGTGCCGTAATTGAGCACCGGGCCGCAACCCACCGAGTTGTGAATGCTCATCAGCGCGCCCGTGGCGCCATCACCGGCAGAAATCTCTTCCACGGCCAAGGCATAGGCAACGTAGTCGACATAAGTGCCGCCCCATTCTTCCGGCACCACCATGCCCAGCAAGCCCAGCTCACCCATCTTCGCCACCAGACCGTCGTCGATCCAGCCAGCCTTTTCCCAGGCTTGCGCGTGGGGGGCGATTTCGCCACGGGCAAAGTCCCGGGCCATGTCGCGGATCATCACTTGCTCTTCGCTTAATTCGATATCGTGCATGACTCAGTTCCCGCTCTGCGCAAAACCACTGAAGAAACTCTCGACGTGCTCGGCGTGCAGCGCCTGCAAGGTCGGCGGGTTCCAGCGCGGTTGTTTGTCTTTGTCGATCAGCAAGGCGCGCACGCCTTCGATCAGGTCGCCACGGTCGAACCATTGACGGTCCAGGTGCAGCTCGAGGGCGAAGCATTGTTCCAGGCTCAACTTGCGTCCGCGCCGGAGCATTTCCAGGGTCACGCCCATGGCCAGCGGCGAACGGCTTTCCAGCAGATCGGCGGTGGACTTGGCCCATTCGTGGCTGTCGGCGACCGTCACTTCGCGCATTTGCTCGACCATGCTCGCAACATCCGGCAGGCCGAAGAAGTGGTCGATGGCCGGGCGCAGCGCACTCAGCGGCGCGTCGGGCAATTGCTGCGCGGCGATTTTCGCCAGCGCGCCTTGCAGGTCCTTGAGTGGCGTTTCGTGCCATTCCAGATGATCGAGTAGCTCATCGAGCTGACCCAGTCTGGCGCTTTCCAGGTACCAGTCGGCCAAGCCGCAATACAGCGCGTCCGCCGCGCGAATCTGCACGCCGCTGACGCCGAGGTAAATCCCCAGCTCGCCTGGAATGCGCGACAGAAAGTAGCTGCCGCCGACGTCGGGAAAATAGCCGATGGCCACTTCCGGCATCGCCAGACGGCTGCGCTCGGTGACCACACGCAGGTCGGCGCCTTGCACCAGGCCCATGCCGCCGCCGAGGACAAAACCGTCCATCAGCGCGAGGACTGGTTTGCGGTAGTGGTGGAGTGTGAGGTCGAGGGCGTATTCCTCGACGAAGAAATCTTCGTGCAGCGTGTCGCCGTTTTTGTAGCTGTCGTACAGCGAACGAATGTCGCCGCCGGCACAGAAGGCCTTCTCGCCGGCACCGCGTAACACCACGGCGTTGACCTGCGGATCTTCCGCCCAGGCGTCGAGCTGGCGTTGCAGGCGCCGGACCATGTCGAGGGTGATCGCATTGAGGCCGGCGGGGCGATTCAGGGTCAGGTGACCGATATGGTTGCGAACCTCGGCCAGAACGGCATTTTGCGTGGCATCCATGGCGTTGATCTCCTTAGATGAAACCTGAGCAGTCATCGATAACTCCCTGCTTTTATTGTTCTTTTATATCCGCGCTCGCGCGCGAGCGATGCCGGATCGTAACAGTGCAATTTTGCGATGTACAACCGGGATACGTGCAGGTTCTTTCTGCATTTTTACCTTAGCGCAAAATCCGAAGATCGCCCCTGAACACTTTTGGGACCGCAACGGAAAACCCTGTGGGAGCTGAGCTTGCTCGCGATTTCGATCTTTCAGGCACATCGATGGTGTCTGAAAGGACGCTATCGCGAGCAAGCTCGGCTCCCACAGGAGTCGGGGGGTTAGTGGAGAACTGCGGGGTGTCAGGTTCTGCTGCTGAGCACTGCGCTGATGCTGCGGCGTTTGGCGTGCAGTTCGCTGGCGTGGATCAGTTGTTCGAGGTCTTCGGGGGTGACGTCGATAAAGGCTTCCATGTCCGCCAAGGCCAGCTTCAAATCCTCGGCGGTGATCGCCTGACTGTCGGCCGAAGGCAGCACTGGCGCGGGTTCCGCCGGGCGTTTTGGATAACGAATCCGCGTCAGGTTGTTGTACGCCAACGCACTCAGCAGCATCGCCGCCGCACTCAGCATCACCGGCGCGAGGGCTTTCCAGTCCAGCGCGATAGTCGCCGGGTCGGCCAGCACCAACAGCAGCGCCAACGCTCCGGCCGGCGGGTGCAGGCAACGCAACCAGCACATCAAGACCACCGCCATTCCCGCTGCCAGACACGCGCTGCCCAACGTGCGCCCGAGCACATGCGCGACCAGCAGCGAGACTACGCCGGCGCTGAAATAGCCGCCGAGAATCGACCACGGCTGGGCGAGGGCTCCGGAAGACACCGCAAACAGCAACACCGCCGACGCACCCAACGGGCCGACCAAATGCTGCGCAACCTGAATACCAAACACCTGGCTGCACAGCCAGACGCTGAACAACGTGCCGAGTGACATGCCAATGGCAGCGCGGCTCCATTCGGAGGGACGGGTATTAATGGCGGCAGGTAACCAGCGAGCAAGCATGATGAAGAATGTTCCGTGACAAAAAGTGAGGCAAAAAAAAGGCTTAACTGGGAAACCCAGAAAGCCCTTGAAGGTGTCCCTGCTATTGGGGGAGGAACGCGCACAGTTTGCCGCGCCTGCAAGCTGCTGACAAATTCATATTAATGCAGCTTCAGTGCAGTTCTATTGCAGTGAAGCCACCCGTCGTCCGGCGAGGAAGCACAGCGACCCGCCAATCGCGGTCAATCCACACAGCGCGTAGAACATGGTTGGCGCCGGTGTGTGCATCAACAGAAAGCCGCAAATCACCGGGCTCAACGCGCCACCCAGCGCTGCGAGGTTTTGCGCACCGTAATAACTGCCGCGCAATTCTTCCGGGGCCAGGGTATCGACGAAGAGGAATTCCGCCGGGTAAATGATCATCTCGCCGAGAGTGAAGATGAACATCGCCACGCACCAGCTCACCAGACTGTCGGCGATGCTGAAGCCGATCAGCCCGAGCACAAACAGGCTGGTGCCACCGGCAATCCAGTAGCGCAATTGCTCGCGTTTGAGGAAACGCCCGATCTGGTACTGCAGCAAAATCACGCTGAGCGCATTGCAGGCGAGCAGGGCGGCCATGGTTTGCAGGGCGCGCTTGGAATCCTGGGTCACCAGCAGGTATTGCGACAGGTACAAGGTGAAACGGCCGTGGACCACCGTGCTGAAGAGGCAGCCGAGGGTGAACATAATCAGCGTGCGGTCGTTTTTCAGGGTGGTCAGGGTTTTCAGAAAACTTTGCGGCTGGCCGATCGCGGGCTTCTGCGCCGGATCTTTGGGAATGCCGCTCATCAGGAAAATGCTGAAAAACGCGATGCCGCCAGCGATCAGGAACGGCGCAATCGGATAGACCCCGGCGATCACCACACCAAGCATCGGGCCCGTGGCGTAGCCGATGTTGGTCAAGGTGTAACGCAAGGAAAACGCCTTGGCGCGTTGGCCCATGGGCAGATTTTCGCTGAGGATCGCCTTCGAGCCGATCAGGAATAACGCTGAGGCAGTTTCGGTGATCACCAGGGTCGCGGTGGTCAGATAGAGATTGTCGGCGAACGTCAGCAAGACGAAACCGATGGCGCTGGAGAGCATGGCGAGGATCAGCAAACGGCGCTTTTCCAGGCGATCGATGATGTACCCGCCGTACAGCGCGAGCAGCGTGGCGATGAACACGGCGATGCCCAGCAGCAGACCGACGTCCTGTTGGTTGAGCCCGAGTTTGTTGCTGAGGAACAGCGTGAGCAACGGACTGGTGATGGCGCGGCTGACGACGATGGTCAGCGAGCAGATCATCAAGCGGCGGATAACGAGCGAGTAAGTGGCCACGGTGGGGCAAATGTCCTTATTTAATGAAGATCGTTCGCATGCTCGGCGTGGGAGTGCGTCGATGGAGGCTCTGCGTCCGCTTTTGGAACGCGGAGCGTCCCGGGCTGCATTCCCACGCGGAGCATGGGAACGATCGCACTGATGTCAGCCATTATCGGGACCACCTCGCTCATCTACTGGTAATCCCGATAATGGCGTTCATACACCGCCGCCGGATGATCCTCGGTGACCTTCAGCGCCGAATCCGCCCACCATTGCGCGACTTCGCCAGCGCTGGCGATCCATACGTCGTTGTGCTGCTGAATGCCCGCAAGCAACTCGCGTAACACGCCGATTCTGCCGGGTGTGGCGATGATTTCCGGGTGCAACCGCAGCACGTAGCACAGGCCAAAACGGTGAAACCCGGCGAAGTCCATTTGCAGGTTGCCCAGGGTGTGGCTGTACGACGCGATCCGCGATTGCGCCGGCGGCACCGCCGGGCTGAGGTTGAAGGCGAAGTACGGTTCGTCTTCCAACTCGTAATGCAGCGGCAGTTCGATCACCTCTGGTGCGGTCGGGTGGGCGAAGGGCAGGTCATCGCCGCGCCACGAGGACGACCAGCGAATCCCTTGATCCCTCAACGCCTCGATAAAGCCCGGCGCGCCGTTGCCCGCCGGAATGCGGAAACCGACGGGGCGCTGACCGGTCAGCGCGGCGAGGGCGGCGCAACCCTTGGCGATGTCGGCGCTTTGCTCGGCCAACGACAGGTTGTCGTAGTTCTGATGGCGATAGCCGGCGCAGGCGATTTCGTGTCCGCCGGCCTGAATGGCTTGGAGGTGTTCGGGATTTTCTTCGGCGACGATTCCGGGAATACACCAACTGCTCGACACGCCCAGTTCGGCGAATAACCCGAGCAAACGCTCGACCCCGCGCTGGCTGCCGTAGCGCCATACCGACAGGGTTTTCTCGCGCCCGGCGACTTCCGGGGCCTGGGTGAGGATGCCGTGGATGTCGTTGTAATCGACGGTCAGCACCACGGCGCAGCGATAACCTTCGGGCCAGACGCTTTCGGGCCAGACAATGCGATCAGTCATGGTGATGCTCCTTCAGCCACCACTGGGCGACATCGCGGCACGTGGCGAACCACACGTCATCGCGCTGGCGCATGTGTTCGAAGAGTTTTTCCAGCAACAGGATGCGCCCCGGTTTGCCGGTGATCTTGGGGTGGAACAGGGTGGTCAGGCACAGCCCTTCGTCCATCGCGCCGTCGAATTCGCGGCACCAGTTGTCGAGGGTCAGTGCGTAACTGGCGGTGCGGTCCAGGCCCGACGGGAAGTCCGGCGCGCGGGTGTAGGCGAGGGAGGCGTAGTCGTCCATTTCCCAGCGGCCGGGGATTTCCACCAGTGGTGTGTCGAACCCGGGGACGTTGACCAGGTACGGCCGGTCATCGCCGCGCATGCTGCTGGAGTAGGTCACGCCGGCCTCCACGAGCATTGCCGGAGTTTCCGCGCGCCAGTCGCCGGACGGCGTGCGAAAGCCTTCGGCGCGGATGTTCAGGTGTTTCCAGAAGACGTCGCGGGACTTCTTCATGACGTCCTTTTGCTGCTCGAGCGTGAGGGCGTAGAAGGATTCGTGTTTGTAGCCGTGATAGGCGACTTCATGCCCGCGTTCGACGATGGCCTGGCACTGTTTCGGCCAGTTTTCCACGACCCACGCGGGGACGAAGAAGGTCGTCGGGATGTTGAAGGCGTCGAGTAGATCGAGAATCCGCGGCAGCGCGCGGTAAGGGCCGTAACCGCCGAAACCGAAATATTCGGGTTTGTGCCAGATCGAACCATTGAGCATCGCATCGCCGGTCGGGCCATCGAGGTCAAAGGCCAGCGCCAGGCAGGCCCTGTGCGGCGCCGGCCAGGTGGGTTGTATCGAGGAGGACATCAGTGGCACCCCAGCAATTTTCGTTTAAACACCGCCCCCCGTAGGAGCGAGGCTTGCCCGCGAAGAGGCCGGCACATTCAATATCTTTGTTGCCTGACCCACCGCTATCGCGAGCAGGCTCACTCCTACATTGGATTTTGGGCGGATCACAACCTGTGCCTCACCGCCAACCCCTGTGGGAGCGAGCTTGCTCGCGATGAGGTCGGCACATTCAACATCTCTGTTGCCTGACCCACCGCTATCGCGAGCAAGCTTTGCTCCTACATGGGGTGCAACCCTTCCAGGACTACTTACCGGCGTTGATGGTCACGGTTTTGATCGCGCCCAGTTCCAGGTCCCACTTTTTCAGGATGGTCTGGTAGCTGCCGTCGTCGATCATGCTTTGCAGCGCGACTTTCACTGCTTCGCTCAACTCGGGTTTTTTCTTGCTCACGCCCAGACCGGTGAACTGCACGGAAATCGGCAGGCCGACGGTTTTGTACATGTCCTTTTCCTGCGTCTTCAGGTACGACAGCGTCTCGCTGCCCTGCATCGCCGCGTCAATCCGGCTCTGACGCAATTGCGCGCGGGCGTCCGCCGAACCTTCGGTGCCGACCACCACGATCGCCGGTTTGCCCGCCGCTTCGCAATTGGCCTGGCTGTACGCGGCGATTTCCGCCGGGAACGTGGTGCGGCGGCTGGTGCCGACTTTCTTGCCGCACAGATCAGTGATTTCGTTGAAATCCTTGTTCTTCTGCAAGGTGTAGAACTGCGGGCCGCTGGTGAAATAGTCAACAAACGTCACGCTGGCCTGGCGCTCGGCGGTGTCGGTCATGCCCGAGAGCACCATATCGACGCGGTCGGTGGTCAGCGCGTTGATCATTTGCTCGAAGCCGGTTTCCTGCCATTTGATCTTCACGCCCAGCCGCTCGGCCAGCGCGTTGCCCAGGTCATAGTCGAGGCCGGTCAAGGTGTTGGTGGCCGGATCCTTGAAATCCATCGGCGGGTAGTTCGGCATGATCGCCACAACGATCTCGCCTTTTTCCTTGATGTTCGCCGGCAACTCGGCGGCGTAGGAGACGCTGGAAGCCATCAGGCCGGCGAGTACTGCAGGGATTACGAAATTCTTCATGGTCGTTCTCTTTTGAGTGTTTTGACGCAGCTCTTGGTAGCGAGGCTGGCGCTTAGGTTCGAACGGCAGAAATGAAGCTTTGGGTGCGCGGGTTTTGCGGACTTATTAGTATTTCTTCGGGGCTTCCAGCCTCCACGATCTGCCCGCCGTCCATAAACACCATGCGGTTGGACACTTCGCGAGCGAAGCCCAGTTCATGGGTGACGACGATCATGGTCATGCCGGTTTGCGCCAAATCGCGCATCACCGACAGCACCTCACCGACCAGTTCCGGGTCGAGTGCCGAAGTGGGTTCATCGAACAGCATTAGCTTGGGGCGCATGGCCAACGCGCGGGCAATCGCCACGCGTTGCTGCTGACCGCCGGACAATTCAATCGGGTAGCTGTTGCGTTTGTCGGCGAGGCCGACGCGGGCGAGCAATTCCACGGCTTCTTCGTGCGCTTCTTTGGGCGAACGCTTGAGCACCTGGCACGGGCCTTCGATGATGTTTTGCAGCACGGTCATGTGCGGAAACAGATTGAAGCGCTGGAACACCATGCCGGTCGACAGGCGCTGGCGGGCGATCTGCGATTCATTGAGCTCATGCAGCTTGTTGCCGACGACGCGATAACCGACCAGCTCGCCATCGACCCAGAGGCCGCCCTTGTCGATTTTCTCCAGTTGATTGACGCAGCGCAGCAAGGTGCTTTTGCCCGAGCCAGACGGGCCGATGATGCACAGCACTTCGCCTTGCTCGACTTCGATGTTGATGTCCTTGAGCGCGTGAAACTGGTCGTAATACTTGTTCAGGCTGACGGCCTTGACGATGTTTCTCATGATCGACTCCTCAAGAACGCTTGCCGGCGCCGCGAGCGAAACGACGCTCCAGACGGCTTTGACCAAAGGACAGCACGGTGACCGCAACCAGGTACCAGATACCGGCGACGATCAGCAGCTCCATGACCCGGGCGTTGGCGTAGTAGATGTTCTGCGCGTTGTAGAGCAGCTCCGAGTACTGGATGACGCTGGCCAGCGAGGTCATTTTGACCATGCCGATAAACTCGTTGCCGACCGGCGGAATGATGATGCGCATGGCTTGCGGCAGGATGATCCGGCGCAACGCTTGCAGGCGCGGCATGCCGATCGACTTGGCCGCTTCGTACTGGCCGGTGTCCACCGACAACAGCCCGGCTCGCACCACTTCGGCGGTGTAGGCGCCCTGGTTGATGCTCAGGCCGAGGAGGGCGGCGACAAACGGGGTCATCAGGCTCACGGTGTCCATTTCGAACAGGCCGGGGATGCCGATGGTGGGGAAAATCAGCGCCAGGTTGAACCACAACAGCAGTTGCAGGATCAGCGGCGTACCGCGAAACAGCCAGGTGTAAGTGAGCGCGACGTAACGCAGGATCGGGTTGGCCGACATGCGCATGATCGCGGTGATCACCCCGAAGACAATCCCCAGCGTCATTGCCAGCACGGCCATGACGATGGTGTTGAACAAACCCCACAAAATCGCTTGTGAGGTGACGAATTGGCCGATGTACGACCATTCGATCTTGCCTTCGGCGAAGGCGCGCACCAAACCGAGGATGGCGATGACGATGACTGTGGCGAAGAAGATCCGCCCGTAATAACGCCGTGGCACGTGGTGGTACTGGGTGATATCGAACTGGTTTTCCGCCAGTTTGCGCTCCGACTGGAGACGTTCTGCCTGAGTCTGGCTCATATGGGTTCTCCGTAAACTGGGTGATTCAGGCCAACCACAAATCCTTGTAGGAGCTGAGCTTGCTCGCGAAAGCGGTGGGTCATTCAGCATTGATGCCGACTGATACGACCTCTTCGCGGGCAAGCCTTGCTCCTACAGGGTTTGTGTCTGGCTCGGCCCTTGTGGGAGCTGAGCTTGCTCGCGAAAGCGGTGGGTCATTCACCATTGATGCCGACTGATACGACCTCTTCGCGGGCAAGCCTTGCTCCTACAGGTTCTGTGTCTGGCTCGGCCCTTGTAGGAGCTGAGCTTGCTCGCGAAAGCGGTGGGTCATTCAGCATTGATGCCGACTGATACAACCTCTTCGCGGGCAAGCCTTGCTCCTGCAGGTTTTGTGTCGTGTTCAGAGGCGGAAGCCGTTGTAATTTTCGGTCCACGCGTGTTGCGCGGCGAGGGCGGTTTTCAGGCGGGCGATCTGCTCGCGCACCTGCTGCGGCGCGGTGCCGCCCCAGCCACTGCGCGCGGCGATGGCCGCTTCCAGGGTCAGGCTGTCGCGTACCTCGGCGGTCAAGCGCGGATCAATCTCCGCCAGCAACGCCGGCGACGCTTCCCACAATTCAATGTCATGTTTCTCACAGGCCTGTACCAGCGCGCCGGTGATTTCATGCGCTTCCTTGAACGGCACACCGCGCATCGCCAGCCAGTCCGCGACTTCAGTGGCAAGGGTGAAACCCAGTGGCGCCTGACGCCGCAGCTCTTCAACGTTGACCTTCATGGTCGCAACCATCCCGGCCATGGCCGGCAGCACCAGCAGCAGCGTGTCGACACTGTCGAGCACGCCGTTTTTGTCTTCACTCAAGTCGCGGTTGTACGACAGCGGCAGGGATTTGAGCGTCGAGAGCAGACCGGTAAGGTTGCCAATCAGCCGCCCAGCCTTGCCGCGCGCCAATTCGGCGATGTCCGGGTTCTTCTTCTGCGGCATGATCGAGCTGCCCGTCGCGTAGGCATCGTCCAGCGCTACCCAGCGAAATTGCCGCGACGACCATAGGCAAAATTCCTCGGCGAGGCGCGAAATGTTGATCCCGAGCATGCACGCGATAAACAGGAATTCGGCGACGTGGTCACGGCTGGCGACGGCATCGATGGAGTTTTCGCAGACGCCGCTGTAACCCATTTCTTTCGCCGATTGCTGCGGCAGGCGCGCAATCGCCGAGCCGGCCATCGCCGCCGCGCCGAGTGGCGACAGTGAAGTGCGATTATCCCAATCGACCAGACGCTGCACGTCGCGCAGCATCGATTGCGCGTGAGCCAGCAAGTGGTGGGCGAAAACAATTGGCTGGGCTTGCTGCAAGTGGGTGAAACCGGGGCAAATGCTTTCGATATGTTGCTCGGCCTGCTCGACTAACGCTTGCTGCAATGCCAGCACTTCTACGGCCAGAGTGCGCACGTGATCACGCAGAAAAAGGCGTAGGTCGTTGGCGGTCTGGTCGTTGCGCGAACGCCCGGCGCGCAGCTTGCCACCGAGGGCGCCGAGGCGTTCGGTGAGCAGGCGTTCGATGAAGGTGTGGACGTCTTCGTCGTCCAGCGTCGGGGCGATGCGGCCGGCGCGAAAATCAGTGCCGATGCGCTCCAGCGCGTCGAGCATGGTCAGGGTTTCCTGCTCGCTCAACAGCCCGGCGCGTTGCAATTCACGGGCATGCGCTTTGGAACCGGCGAGGTCGTACGGGGTCAGGCGAAAGTAGCGCCCAGGGCAACGGGACAGGGCCGCCAAGGCTGCGGATGGGCCGCTTTTGAAGCGCGCTCCCCAGAGACGGTCGGTGTTTTGCGACATTGTTGTTTTCCTCGTCGGTAAAGCGAACTGATCGATGTGCCAGAAGCTCGAATAACCACCACGAATCAATCGGGCGGAGTCAGGCCAAAGCAGTATTCAAAGGGGCAGTTGCGAAGGAGCGAGAACTGATCGAAGTGTCAATTTTTAATGGTGCTAAATCAGTGAGTTGGCACTCAGGTACGGAATTGATCAGCGGTTGCCAAGCCTTGTTTTCTGTGTTCATTATTATTGGCCAGCTATGTTTTTGTTGTTGGACACAGAGTGTTGAATAGGGCGCCAGAGGTAAATAAGCATTATGGAAACCCCACTTTCCAATTCCGGAAACCCGCCGCCAAAGCCGACTCAGCGGGCGCCGTTGGCGCTCAGTGGGCTGGATTTCAAACTGCTCAAAGTGTTCAAGGCAGTGGTCGAGGCCGGCGGCTTCAGCGCCGCGCAGAACGAATTGAATGTGGGCCTGGCAGCCATCAGCAAACAGATTTCCGACTTGGAGATTCGCATCGGCATGCGTCTGTGCACCCGAGGGCGAGAGGGTTTTCACCTGACCGAAGAAGGCCGGTTGGTGTATCAGGCATCGATTGATCTGTTTGCCTCGGTCGATAACTTCCGGGATCGCCTTAGTTCAGCGCAGAACGAACTAATCGGTGATCTGGGGGTGGGCGTTATTGACAATACGATTACTGATCCAAGCTCTCCGTTAGTTGCTGCGCTTAAACGCCTGAATGATCAGTCGCCGAAAGTAAGGTTTCAACTTCAGGCATCGCAGTTGGATGAAGTAGAGCGGGGTGTTGTTGAGGGGCGTCTAGTGGCTGGTATTGTTCCGGTTTATCAGAAACGTGAAGAGTTCGATTACTACGCGTTATATGAGGAACGCTCCGAGATTTACTGCGCGCTCGGGCATCCGTTGTTCGAGGTGCCGGACGCCGAGATCAGCAGCCAGATGCTCAAGGACCACGAGTGCGTCAACCACCGATATGCGATTCATCGGGACAAGCTCAACTTTGCTCGGTACGACAGTTTTTCTGCGTCGGCCACCCAGGTCGAAGCCGTGGCGTTGCTGGTCAAGACCGGGCGTTTTATCGGTTTTCTGCCGCAACATTACGCGGCGACGCTGGTGGCCCAAGGACAGTTTCGAGCGCTGCGGCCGGAGTTGATCAACATCGTTACGCCATTCAATCTGATCCTGCGGCACAACACCGTGCGCAGCCCGCTGGTCAAAGCGTTTGCGCAAGCACTGGGCGTCGACCTGAAAGCCCCGATTTAAGGCCTGCACATTCCCCTGTTGGAGCAGAGCTTGCTCGCGAAGGCGTCATTACATTCAATATTAATGTTGGCTGATACGGCCTCTTCGCGAGCAAGCTCGGCTCCTACAGGAGAGTGTGTTGGCGGTATGTCCGAAAAACGATTTGCATCAATAAGTTGCCGGGTATTTTAAGAGCGGGTTCGGGTTGACATTTTTCGTTTCGCTGGTCAGCTTGTAGCGCGGCTATCGGTCGCGAGCGAACTCTTTAGTTATTGTGTTGAACCGCTTTTTTCCAAGGTTTTTTTCGTTTGATTGACTTACCGGATGATGAACTCAAGGGCGCCAAAGCCAACCCGTTGACCGTGTATCTGGCGCGCCTGGCGCCTTCCAGCCAACTGACCATGCGTTATGTATTGCAGGACGCGGCGGACCGTTTGGGCTTCGAAGACATGAACATCGAGGAGATCCCCTGGCATCAACTGCAGCCGGAGGATGTCATCGCGTTAGTGGCTGCGCTGCGCACTGACGGGTATGCGCCGAATACTTCGTCGCTGTATGTGAACGCGGTACGTGGGGTGATGAACGAAGCGTGGCGCATGAGCCTGATCAGTCAGGAACACTTGCTGAAAATGCGTTCGGTGCAGGGCATCACGGGTACTCGTTTGTCGCAGGGACGAAATCTCAAACGCACGTTGATTCAGGAATTGATGGAAGTCTGCGCGGCGGATCCGCGGCCACAAGGCTTGCGCGATGCGGCGATTATCGCGGTGTTGTACGGCTCGGGAATGCGCAAGTCGGAATCGGTGAATCTGGATTTGAATCAGGTCGATTTCCACGAGCGCAGTTTGCGTGTGACGGCCAAGGGCAATAAACAGTTGATCAAATACGCGCCGGCGTGGGCGTTTACCAAGTTGGAAGCGTGGCTGGAGTTACGCCGGTCGCAGTTGGGCGAGGGGGTTGAGGACGATGGGTTTCTGTTCAACCGTATCCGTCGTGGCAGCCACATTACCCGCGAGCGTATTACCAAACATGCGATTTACTACATCGCCCGCCAGCGTGGCGCGCAGGTTGGCGTGAAGATCATGCCGCACGATTTCCGCCGTTCGTTTATCACTCGGGTGATTGAAGAACACGACCTGTCGATCGCGCAGAAACTCGCGCATCACAGCAACATCCAGACCACCGCCAACTACGACGTCCGCGACGACAACGAACGCCGCCGCGCCGTGGACCGCTTCGATTTGTAGGACCCCAATTCCCCCTGATCAACTCTGCGCCGGGCACCCGCGCTGGCTGGCGGCCGCCTGGCTAATCACCGCGGCCAAACGCTTGACGTTGTTTTGCTGCGCCGTCACCAGATCTTCGATCGACGGCCCCGAGGGCGTTTGCAAGGTGCTGCGGCACGTCACCAATGCGCTATCGCCGGCGCCCAGCGGACGCAAACGCCATTTGACGTCGATCAAACCATACTGCCCAGGAATCGAATCAAAGCGCTGCACGTCCACGCGCAACGACACTTTGTGCTGCGGATTGGCGTTGGACAGCTGATCAACCAGCGCACTGCGCAACTCATCCGCGAGGCTCGCACCCCACCAATCGGTTTCAAGAATCGCCAGACCACTGTTGCCCTGGCGAATCACAATCTGCGCCCGATCAACCTGCGGCGGCACGCTGATGCCTTCGATGCGGATCTCGTCGCCATTGCCGCGCGCCGGTTGCGCCGGGGTCAGCGTATGAAACTGAATCGGGTCGCTGCGACACGCCGTCAACAGCAACAACGCGGCGAGCAAGGTAATCTTCGGCGAAAAAGCCATGGGTGTTGCTCCTGTGGTCAGTTGCGCGGCGGACCTTGCAAGTCGTTCGGGGCAGCATTGTCGGGACGCCCGCGCAGCAGCGATTCCGGATGGCGGCCAAGGTAATCCGAGAGTTCACGCAGTGAGCGCGACATCCGTTTCAGTTCGTCCAGGGTCTGGGTGATCTGCTCGCGCTGCGGCGAATCTTCGGCCAACGTCGAACTGGCCGAATTCAGGGTTTTGCTCACATCCGCCAGCGTCGATTGCACGCCGGGCAAGGTTTTCGCGTTGAACTGCGTCAGGCCTTTGCGCAACTCGACGAGGTTGCTGTCGAGGTTGCTGGCGATGCGTTCGACCGGCAATTTGTTGATCTTGTCGACCATCGCCTGCAGCTTGCCTTGCAACTCTTCCAGGCTGCCCGGAATGGTCGGAATGCTCACCGGTCGCACGCTCGGGTCGAAGGCGACTTTCTCCGCTTTCGGGTAGAAATCCAGCGAGATATACAGCTGACCGGTCAGCAGGTTGCCACTGCGAGCCTGCGCGCGCAGACCGTTCTCGATAAACGTGCCCATCAGCCGCACGCCGGCCGCTTCGTCGTTGGGATCATGCATCAGCGCCTTGACCATTTTGGTGTGCGCCTGACCCAGCCGTTGCGGGTAAATGACGATGCCGACGTTGACCGGGAAACTGCGTTTGTGCTCGTCGAAATCGAGATTGATCGACACCACCCGGCCAATTTCCATGCCGAGGAATTCCACCGGCGCATTGACCTTGAGCCCGCGCAACGCCTGATCGAAACGCAGGCTCAGGTACTGCGGCTTGCCGTTGGGCGGGGCGAGGGCGGTGACCTGGTCGTCGAACAGCTCGAAGGTTTTCTCCTCGGTCGCCGGCTGATCGTTGGGGCTGTACTCCGGCGCACGGAATGCGACGCCGCCGACCAACAGCGATGACAACGATTCAGTCTTCACCGCGAAGCCATTGGCGCCGATGTTCAGGTCGATGCCGCTGGCGTTCCAGAATCGCGTGTTCTCGGTGACATAAGCGTCGTTCGGCGCGTGGATGAACAGCTCGATATTCACGCCTTTACCGTCACCATCCAGCGCATAAGCCACCACTTGGCCGACCTGGATTTTGCGGTAGTAAACCGGCGAGCCGATGTCCAGCGAACCGAGGTCCTGGGAGTGTAGGGTGAAGCGCTTGCCGGGTTCGCCATAAGTGATCGGCGGCGGGTTTTCCAGACCTTTGAAATTCTTTGCGCGACCGTTGGCGTGACCGATATCGGCGCCGATGTAATCACCGGACAACAAGGTGTCGATGCCGGATAC
This sequence comes from Pseudomonas sp. 43NM1, assembly GCF_002836905.1. Taxonomy (NCBI): domain Bacteria; kingdom Pseudomonadati; phylum Pseudomonadota; class Gammaproteobacteria; order Pseudomonadales; family Pseudomonadaceae; genus Pseudomonas; species Pseudomonas sp. 43NM1. Next base: position 36,841 of record NZ_MKGS01000002.1, read on the forward strand.
GCCGCCCGCGCCGATGCGCGGGCGCACGACCCAGAATTGCGAGTCTTCGCGGGTGAAGGTTTCGGCCTGTTTCGACAGTTTGATGGTGGCATCGACGCTTTTCTGATCGTCGCTCAGCTCGACTTCGGAGACGTGGCCGATCACCACGTTGCGGTATTTGACTTCGGTTTTGTTGGCGGTCAAACCGTTGCCGGTCTTGAACGTGATGACGATGGTCGGGCCTTCCTGCATGAGGGTGTGGACCACCAACGAGATGCCCACCAGCACGGCGACGATCGGCACGATCCAGACCAGCGAAACGCTGAAACGACGAGTCTTGATACTGGCCTGACCCGGGGCTTGCGGCCCGTCAGTGGCTTGCGACTTCATCCGTGACCTCCTCGTTGTGGGGCGATTTATCCCAAATCAGGCGTGGATCGAAACTCATCGCCGAGAACATGGTGAAGACCACCACCAGACCGAAAAAAAGAATGCCTGGCCGTGGCTCGATATCGGCCAGGGCCTGGAATTTCACCAGCGACGCCACCAGTGCAACGACGATCACGTCGAGCATCGACCAATAACCGATGACTTCGACGAAACGGTAAAGCTTCGCACGCTCCTTGCGCGCCCAACCGCTGTCGCGTTGCACGGTGATCAGCAGCAGCGTCAGGGCAACGAACTTGATCCCAGGCACGGCGATGCTGGCGATGAAAATGATCAGGGCAATGTCCCACGCGCCGGCCTGCCAGAACTCCAGCACGCCGCTCATGATCGTGCTGTCGGCGCCGGCACCGACCATTTTGGTGTTCATCACCGGCAGCAGATTGGCCGGCACGTAAAACGCCAGCGCGGTGAACATGAAGGCCCAGGTCCGCGCCAGTGAGTTGACCTTGCGCCGATGCAACGGCGCGCCGCAGCGTTCGCATTCGTGCGGCTCGCCTGTGGTGTCACACGCCATGCCGCAGCTGTGGCACAGACACAGATCGAGTTGGCTGGCGAGCGGCGGCGTGCTCATAGGTCGTCCCACAAATCACGGATATCGCGTCCGGCGATGCGGATCATCATCAGGCTGAGGATCGCCAGGGCGAACAGGCCGATGCCGGGCAGCACGTCGAGTAGCCCGGCGAGTTTGATCACCGCAACCATCGCGCCGAGCAGGCAGACTTCGAGCATGCTCCACGGGCGCAGGGTTTCCAGCCAGCGCATGCAGAAACTGAAACCCGGCGAGCGCTGGCGGTTGAGGGCGAAACTCAGGACCCAGATCAACAGGATCAGCTGGATGATTGGCGCGATGATCATTGAGATCGCCGCGACCAGCGCAATAAAGGTGATCGGCCCGAGGCTCAGCGCCACCACCGAATCCCACAGCGTCGCGCTGTTTTTCAGGCCCTGGAGGCTGATGCTCATGACCGGGTAGAAATTGGCGAAAATCCACAGCATCAGCGCGGTGAGGGTCAGCGCCAGGCGTTGCTGCAATGTCAGGCCGTTATAACGCTGGAGCACGCCGCCGCAGCGGGTGCATAGGGTTTTCTGATGTTTGGCGAGCATGACTTTTTCAAACACGCAGTCGCAGTGCTCGCAGATGATCAACTGGTCATTCTTGGCCATGGGTCGCATTCGCAAGGAAGCAGGAAAGTCAGAGCACCTCCTCAATATAGAAGTGCCTCGCGATAGAGCAAATCGAAAGGCTGATCAAAGGGATGGGAGGACCGACGACGAGATATTCGTTTAACGCGACGGTGAGGCTGAAACCACCTGCGCTTTTGTAGGAGCTGAGCTTGCTCGCGAAGGCGGTGGGTCAGTCGATATAAATGTCGGCTGACCCGACGCTTTCGCGGGCAAGCCTCGCTCCTACGGGGGGTTGGGGGCGGCGGGCGTTTCCTTGCGAGGTCAGCGGCTAGCCGAGCATTTCGCGCAGGCGATACCAGAACATGCCGAGGGCCAACAGCGGCGAACGCAAGGCGCGGCCGCCGGGGAAGGTCATGTGCGGCACCGCGCTGAACACGTCGAAACCCTGGCTGTGACCGGCGTGAATCGCTTCGCCCAGCAACTTGGCGCACCAGTGGGTGACGTTGAGGCCATGGCCGGAATAACCCTGGGCGTAAAACACGTTCGGGTGCTGGCTCAAGCGGCCGATCTGCGGAAAGCGGTTGGCGGAAATACCGATCTTGCCGCCCCACTGATAGTCGATGCGCACATCCGCCAGTTGCGGGAATACCTTGAGCATCGCCGGGCGCATGTAAGCGCCGATGTCCGACGGATCGCGCCCCGAGTAATGACACGCGCCGCCGAACAGCAACCGGCGGTCCGCCGAAAGCCGATAGTAATCCAGCCCGACTTTCTGATCGCACAACGCCAGGTTCTGCGGGATCAACTGTGCGGCAAGATCCAGCGGCAACGGTTCGGTGGCGATGATGTAACTGCCGGCCGGCAGCACTTTGCCGCTGAGTTTCGGTTCGAGTTCTTCCAGATGCGCGTTACAGCCGAGCACCAGACTGCCCGCGCGCACCGTGCCGCCGGCACAACGAACCTGCACCGTGCTGCCATGGATAATCTCCAGCACTGCACTCTGCTCAAAAATCCGCACGCCCAGCGATTGCGCCAGTTGTGCCTCGCCGAGCGCCAGATTGAGCGGGTGCAAATGCCCCGAGCCCATGTCGATCAGACCACCGGCATACACTGCGGAATCGACCACTTGCTGACGAATCTGCTCGGGCGCCACCAGCCGCGTTTCATGCGCATAACCCTGCGCGAGCAGTGCCTCCTGCTCGACTTTGAACGCAGCAAACTGCGCCGGCGTGTTGGCCAGTTCGCAGAAGCCCCAGCGCAGGTCGCAATCGATCCCATGTTGCTCGATGCGATTGCCCACCAGCGCCACCGATTCAACCCCGGCGCGCTCCATGTAACGCACGCCTTCCTCACCGACATAACGGGCAAAACCGCTGACGTCATGGCCGATCCCGCGAATCAACTGCCCGCCATTGCGCCCACTGGCGCCCCAGCCAATCCGCCGCGCCTCGAGCAAAATCACCGAGAGCCCACGCTGCGCCAGTTCGATCGCGGTGTTGACCCCGGTAAATCCGCCGCCAATCACGCACACGTCGGCCTCAAGGTCTGAGGCCAGCGAGGGGTAGGGCGCCATGGCTTTCGCCGTGGCGGCGTAATAGGAATGGGCGTGTTGGTCGCTGAACTGATTCATTTATTGGACTTCACTTTGCTCCAGGAACGGGTCATCAAACGCATGATCGCCTGGGGCGGGGTGGTAGAAATGTAAAGCTTGTCGAGCACTGCCTGCGGCGGATAAATCTCAGGGTTGTTCACCAGCGATTCATCCATGTATTGCTTGGCCGCCGGGTTCGGGTTGGCGTAACCCACCGCCGCGCTGACTTTGGCGATCACTTGCGGGTCGAGCAGGTAATTGATGAAGGCGTGCGCCTCTTTGGTGTTGCTCGCATCGGCCGGAATCGCCAGCAAATCGAACCACAAGTTACTGCCTTCTTTCGGAATGGCATAGGCGATGTTCACGCCGTTTTTCGCTTCCTTGGCTCGATTGGCAGCCTGGAACACGTCGCCGGAGTAACCGAACGCAACGCAGATGTCGCCGTTGGCCAGGTCGGACACGTATTTCGAGGAATGGAAATAGGTGATGTACGGCCGAATGCTCAGCAGCTTGGCCTCGGCTTTTTTGTAGTCTTCAGGGTTTTCGCTGCGCGGGTCCATGCCCATGTAGTTGAGGATCGCCGGGAACACTTCGTCCGCCGAGTCCATCATCGACACCCCGCAAGCGCTTAGTTTTTTCAGATTCTCCGGTTCAAACAGCACGGCCCAGGAATCGATGTGATCAATGCCGAGCACTTGCTTGACCTTGTCGACGTTGTAACCGATGCCGTTGGTGCCCCACAGATAAGGCACCGAATGCGCGTTCCCGGGATCGTTTTTCTCCAGCAGCGCCAGCAGTTTCGGGTCGAGGTTCTTGAAGTTCGGCAGTTGCGAACGATCCAGTTTGAGGAACGCGCCGGCCTTTACCTGGCGGGCGAGAAAGTGGTTGGACGGCACCACCACGTCGTAACCGGTGCGCCCGGCAAGCAATTTGCCTTCCAGGGTTTCGTTGGAATCGAACACGTCATATATCACTTTGATCCCGGTTTTCGCCTGGAAGTCGGCGAGGGTGGTCTCGCCGATGTAATCGGTCCAGTTGTAGACACTGACGCTCGGCGCGGCTTGCGCGCCGGCGCTGAACAAAACGGCCAATGCAGCCGGGACCATGGATTTCAATAGACGCATGACGACACCTCTTTGAGTTATTGGACTTTTTCAGGCGTTTCTTTGGTGTTCTGAAGGCTGTCATCGCGAGCAAGCTCGCTCCCACATTTGAAATGCGTTGCCCTGTGGGAGCGAGCTTGCTCGCGATGGGGCTCTTATTGACTAGACGCTCAGCAACAGGAATTCACGCTCCCATGAGCTGATCACGCGTTTGAAGTTTTCGTGTTCGGCGCGTTTCACTGCGACGTAACCGCGCACGAATTTGCTGCCCAGATAACGCCCGACGGTTTCGCATTCTTCCATTTGCGTCAGCGCGTCTTCGATGGTGATCGGCAAACGCAGGTTGCGCCGCTCGTAAGCGCGGCCCTGTACCGCAGCGCTCGGCTCGACTTTTTCGACCATGCCCAGATAGCCGCACAACAGGCTCGCAGCAATTGCCAGATACGGATTGGCGTCGGCGCCGGGCAGGCGGTTTTCGACGCGCATCGAATCCGGCGTCGAGGTCGGCACGCGCAAACCGACGGTGCGGTTTTCTTCGCCCCATTCAACGTTGACCGGTGCCGACGTGTCCGGCAGGAAGCGGCGGAACGAGTTGACGTTCGGCGCGAACATCGGCAGCACTTTCGGAATGTACTTCTGCAAACCGCCGATGTGATGCAGGAACAGCTGGCTCATATTGCCGTCGGCGTCAGCAAAGATCGGCTGGCCGGTGGCGATATCGACCACGCTCTGGTGCAAGTGCATGGCGCTGCCCGGCTCATCGCCAATCGGCTTGGCCATGAACGTCGCGGTGACGTTGTGCTTGAGCGCCGCCTCGCGCAGGGTGCGCTTGAACACGGTGATCTGGTCCGCGAGGTCGAGCGCATCGCCGTGGCGGAAGTTGATTTCCATCTGCGCCGGGCCGTCTTCGTGGATCAGCGTGTCGAGGTCCAGGCCCTGGAGTTCGCACCAGTCGTAGACGTCTTCGAACAGCGGATCGAATTCGTTGGCGGCGTCGATGGAAAACGATTGCCGACCGCTTTCTGCACGACCGGAACGCCCCAGCGGCGCCTTCAGCGGCAAGTCCGGGTCTTCGCAGCGTTGCGTCAGGTAAAACTCCATTTCCGGCGCAACAATCGGCTTCCAGCCCTTGTCGGTATAAAGCTGCAGGACTTTCTTCAGCACGTTGCGCGGCGACAGTTCGATCGGGTTGCCGAACTTGTCGAACGTGTCGTGGATGACGATAGCGGTCGGCTCGATGGCCCATGGAATCACATAAACCGCGTCCTCCACTGGCCGGCACACCATGTCGATGTCGGCCGGGTCGAGCAGGTCGTAGTAGATGTCGTCGTCGACAAAATCCCCGGTTACTGTTTGCAAAAGCACACTTTCCGGCAGGCGCATGCCTCGCTCATTCAAGAACTTGTTAGTCGGTGCAATCTTGCCGCGAGCGATGCCGGTCAAGTCGCTGACCACACACTCGACTTCAGTAATCTTGTGATCTTTCAGCCACGTGAACAGCTGATCGAAAGGGACATTCATAAAGACCTCGTCGTTGGTTTGGGTAACGCCGGGGAGGGCGGTTTCGTCTGACAGACCCTTCCCCTGAAGCGCGTTGACGACTATCTTGGGCGAGCCTTGACGTTCCATCTATCCACTTTAAGCAGCACCAAAACGCACCAAACGAGTGCGTAAGGTCTCCCATGACAGTGTGCAACCCGCTCCAGGTCCAAGCGTTCAACACCGCCGATGTCGCTGAACAAATCCGCGCCACACCCGGTTGGGTCCAGCATTACCAGCAGATGTCACCTGGGCATTTCGCCGGGTTGGTGCGTTACCTGGACTTGCAGGGCGTAGAGATTTACGAAGAACACATGAACACCCGGGTCGAGCAGAATTTCAGCGCGCCACAGGGTTCACTGGCGTTCTGTTTTGATCGCAGCGACAACTCGCTGTACGTGTTGAATGGTGAAAGTCGCAACATCTGGATCACCCCGGAGAACTATCAAGAGATCGCCGTGGTGTTTGGTCCGGCGTTTGTGCAGCGCCATGGCTTGAGTGTCGCGCGGCTGGAAGGCTTGTTCATGTCGCCGCTCAATTGTCAGCAAAACGCCTTGTTCAGTCGCTGGCTCAGCGCAACGCTGACACGGCTGAACCAGACACTCGATCCGCCGAGCCGCGAAGCGCTGACCCTGCAATTGCTGGAAGACTGTTTGTACATTCTCGACAATGCGTGCGTGCGTCTGGATCGCGGCGGATTACAGCGGCGCAGCGAAGAGCGCTCGATCATGAAACGCGTCGGCGAATGGGCCGCCGATGCGCCGGAAGAAACCCTTAACCTGCTGGAGCTTTCGCAGGTTGCCGGCGTGCCGTTGCGGCAGTTGCAACATGCGTTCAAGGCGTTTACCGGCATGACCCCGACGCATTGGCTGCGCCTGCGCCGACTGAATAGCGCGCATCGCGAATTGCTCAGCCGCAGCCCCCTGGAAACGACCGTCGCCGAGGTGGCGATGAACTGGTCGTTTTGGCATTTGGGGCGATTTTCCAGCAGCTACCACGCGCTGTTCAAGGAATTGCCGAGCGAAACGCTGAGACGTGCCAGCCGGGTTAACTGAATCCGTCAGCGTAACGGGCGAAAGAACGCGCGGATGTCTTCGGCAAGTAGCTGCGGTTGTTCCATCGCAGCGAAATGGCCGCCCTTGGGCATCGTCGTCCAGCGTTGCACATCGAAGCAGCGCTCGACCCAACTGCGCGGCGGCATTGGCAGTTCGGCAGGAAACAGCGCGACTCCGGTCGGTGGCTGCACGCGTTCCCCGGCGGCAAACGTCAGCGGCCGGTTGCGACCTTCGACATACGGGCGCAGCGACGAGCCGATGCTGCCGGTAAACCAATAAACGCTGATGTTGGTCAGCAACGCGTCGAGATTGATGGCGTGTTGCAGGTCGCCGGAACAGTCGGTCCACGCCTGGAATTTCTCGACCAGCCACGCCGCCAGTCCGGCCGGCGAATCGTTGAGACCGATGGCCAGCGATTGCGGTTTGGTCCCGTGGAGCCTGGCGTAAGCACCTTCGGCATCAGCGAACGTCGCCGAGCGGTCGAGAAAGGCTTGTTCGTCTGCAGTGATCGGCGGTTGATCAGGACCAAGCGGCGGACGATAGGAGCCGGGCACATAGTTCAGATGAATGCCGCTGACCCGATCGGGAAAACGCCGGCCCAGCCACGCCGAGACGCCGGCCCCCAGGTCGCCGCCCTGCGCGCCAAATCGCGCATAACCCAAACCCTGCATCAGCGCCGCCCGTAGCCCGGCGACCTCATACGGCCCGACGCCTTTGTGCAGCGGAGCAGGGGAGAAGGCGTACCCCGGCAGCGACGGCACCACTACGTGAAAGGCATCTGCCGCATTGCCGCCATGGCTGGCCGGGTCGGCGAGCAGCGGGATAAGGCGCTGCATCTCGACAAAAGAACCCGGCCAGCCGTGGGTGAGAATCAGCGGCATTGGCGCGGGGCCGCTGCCCGGTTGGTGGATGAAATGTACGGTTTGCTCATGGACTTGGGCGAGGTAGTGCGGGAGTTGGTTGAGTTGCGATTCTTGCGTGCGCCAGTCGAAGGTGTCGGCCCAGTAAGTGATCAGCGATTGGAGAAACTCCAAGTCAGTGCCTTCGCTCCAGCCTTGGCCTTCGATCCCGGTCAGCCAGCGGGTGCGATTCAGCCGATTGTGCAAGTCGGTGATGGCGTCTTCGGCGATGGCGATCTTAAAGGGTTGAGGCTGCATGGGGTGGATGTTCCTTGGTGGTAGTTCCTGGGCCGGAATGTCGCTGGTCGTAAGTTACGCCAAATTGCTGTTGCGGCGCACTTGTCGGTTTCCACGCCATCCAGCGAATTGGTGAAGTCCTGCCAAAGAACTCACTCATGCAGTTATTTCAGATCCCGATTCAGGCCATCCGCCTTAAGGCGGCGGCCATGCCGCCGCCGAGCAGCGCCATGCAAACCAGCAGCAACGGGAACGAAACCCACCACGGAAACGCGCTGGTCATCATGCTGAACTCGGACATGCCGCCAATGCTGGCGATCAAGTTGAGTGGCAGGAACACCACATTGATCAGGGTCAGATTGCGCAGCGCCAGGTTCATACCATTGTTGGCCAAATTGCCACGCGCTTCGATGAGGTTGGCGAAGACCTTGGCGTGGATTTTCGCCTGTTGGTAGCTTTGCTCGTTCTCGATGATCAGGTCGTTGAGCGAGTCCACCTGGCTCGGGGAGAAACCGTGGCGCTGGCCATGGCTGCGCAGCAGGGCGAGCACTGCGCCGTTACTCTGAATGGCGTTCACGTAGTACACGAGGCTTTCGCTCAAGTTGTACATCTGCACCAGTTGCTGGTTATCCATGGCGCGGTTGAACTGCTGCTGCACTTCGCGCGCCACCTGTTTGACAACACGCAAGTGGCCCAGATAGTGGTGGACGCTTTCAGCCAATAGCGCCATCAAAACGTCCAATGGCCCGCTCAGCGCTGAGCCGCTTTCCAGACCTTCGAGGAGTGAGTTGCTCGCGCAAATCACCACCAGTCGCTGCTCGCTCAGCACCACCCCGAAGGACGATACGTTGAACGCCCGGCCATCGAAACTTTCCGGGCGCTTCCAGATCAGGAACAGATGATCTGGCTTGATTTCGATTCGCGCGACTTCGTCCGGGTCCAGGGACGACTCCAATGCCTGATCGCCGACACCCAATCGTTCCCGCAGGAACGATTGCTCGCTGGCATCAGGTGCAATGCACAGCCAGACGCTGGCCTGATCGCCCGGTGCCTGGCACAGGATGCCTTGCTGAATGCAGTACCCTTCGATCATCGGCTACCACGCCTGGCCGCGATGTTTGAGCTCCAGCCTCTGGATGAATGCCTGAAGCACACGCCGATACAGTTCATCGCCCAATACTCCGTCTTCAGTTCCCGCGTCGAGGTTGGGGTTGTCATTGACTTCAATCACCAACACGCGGCCTCCGGCCTGCTTGAGGTCGACGCCGTAAAGGCCATTGCCAATCAATCGCGCCGTATCCACCGCCAGTTGCACGACCTCGGGTGGCGCTTGTTCTACCGGGACGGCCTGGCACAAGCCGTTGATTTCGCCGGGCACGGCTTTGTGGTTGTAAATTTGCCAATGCCCTTTGGACATGAAGTATTGGCAGGCAAATAGGGCTTCGCCGTTAAGCACGCCGACGCGCCAATCGTACTCTGTGTAGCAATATTCTTGAGCGAGCAGCAGCACCGAATGCTCGAACAATTGCTGCGCTGCCGAAGCCAGCGCCTGCGCATCGGCGACTTTTACCACGCCACGCGAGAAGCAGCCGTCGGGGATTTTCAGGACTAGAGGAAAGCCCAGACGACGGCCTGCCTGCTCCAGTTCCTGAGGTCGGTCCTTGTAGAGGATTTCCGTGGCTGGCATGCCCAGACCGCGGCGCTTGAGCAGGTCTGTCAGGTACACCTTGTTGGTGCAACGCAGGATGGAAGATGGATCATCGATGACCACCAGACCTTCGCTCTCGGCTCTTTTGGCAAAACGGTAGGTATGGTCGTCTACGCGGGTGGTTTCGCGAATGAACAAAGCGTCGAATTCAGCCAGACGCGCGTAGTCTTTTTTCTCGATCAGCTCGACGTCGATGCCAAGCTGCTTGCCGGTTTCAACAAATCGCTCCAGCGCCAATGCGTTCGACGGTGGCAGCGCCTCGTCGGGATCTTGCAATATCGCCAAGTCATATCGAGCCATGCGTTTGGACGCCGGTTGACGCCACGTGCGGCGGTTGAAGGCGTCCAGAGCGTTGGCGAAAACATGCTGTTGATCATCGCGAAGTTTGTGCAGTGCGCCTGGTTTGATTCCAGCGATTTGCCACGTCTCGCCACGGCGAAATTCGACCAGCAGGATAGGGCAGGGGAACGCCTCGAAGAGCTGCCGGCCAATCTCTTGCAGTGAATCGATGGTGGCTTTGCCGAAATACAATGACAGGGTAAAAGCTTCGGTATTGCCGTAAGGATGGTTGGCCAACGCACGCTCAAGGGTGCGCTCCAGATCATCCAGACCGACCCCATAAAGCGCCTTGCGCGACAGCTCGCTGATGATGCGCACGGACGGCAACACCTTGTGCCCGCGGGCCTCGGCCAGCAAAGAGCAGTAGTAGCCTTGGCCGAGATATTTGTAGTTGCGGCACAGGTTGATGACCTGTGTGCGACCGGCGAAATCGTCGCTGTGCTCAAGGTAATCCTGGGCCAGCATCAAGCTTTCGCTGGGCAGGTAGCTGGCCCAGTCTTCCTTGCGTTCGACGAGGATCAGCAGCTGGCTGCTCAAGCGCCCCGTGCTGGGAGGTTCCTCTACGAGGGATATTGTGGAACGTTCCGATTTGTCCAATACTTCGTTCACGTTGGGTTGCACCGCTGACATGAGTAATCGATCCCTATTGAAGAACACGCCGCTTCAATAAATCACGGACGTCTGAGTCTGTCCCGGTTCGTTACTCAAACATTACGGTGTCACCATGCTTTTTAACTTTCGCGTTGCAGTGCTGGACGATGTCGATCAATTGGTGGTGTTGGAGCAGCAATGTTTCACGCTCGACCGGCTGAGCCAGCGCAATTTTCACTGGATGATCAGCCGTGCCAATAGCTGCTTGATCGTCGCCGAGCACCAAGGGCAATTAGCCGGATATGCCTTGCTGCTGTTTCATCGCGGCACCTCGCTCGCGCGCCTCTATTCCATCGCTGTCAGCCATGCGTGGCGAGGCCATCGTCTGGGTCAGAGGCTGCTGGAAGAGGCACAAACGCGTGCGCTCTCGCGCAATTGCGCATGGTTGCGGCTGGAGGTAAGAGTCGATAATCCGGCGGCCATCAGCCTGTATGAGGCCAACGGGTACCAGCGCTTCGCGGTGGTGGAGGACTACTACGAAGACCATGCCGAGGCGCTGCGCTACGAGAAGCGAATCCTGCGTGACGCTCCGCCGCCGACCCGCCAGGTTCCCTATTATCAACAAACCACCGAATTCACCTGCGGGGCTGCCTGTTTGCTGATGGCGATGGCGGCCATCGACACCAGCCGACCGATGAGCCGCAAGGAAGAAATTCAGCTTTGGCGCGAGGCGACTACGGTTTTCATGACCGCTGGACACGGTGGCTGCAGCCCTCAAGGCCTGGCACTGGCGGCCTGTCGGCGCGGTTTTGAAGTACGCCTGCTGGTTAGCCAATTGGGCTCGCTGTTTCTCGACGGTGTCCGCCGTCCGGAGAAAAAAGCCATCATGAAACTGGTGGAAGAGCACTTCTCAGAGGATTTGGAGCAAGCGGGCGTCATCACCGAGCGAACGTCCAATTTCGACATCTGCGCAGCGCTTGAGGCTGGATTCAAACCCGTGATACTGATCAGCAGTTACCGATTCACCCGTCTCAAAGCGCCGCATTGGGTACTGATCACCGGTTGCGACGAGGAGTTCGTGTACCTGCACGATCCGGATGTGGATCACAGCCGACAGCACAAGAGCATCGATTGCCAACACCTGCCAGTGAGTCACGAAGAGTTCACGCGTATGAGCACTTTCGGCTCTCGCCGTGTCAGGGCAGCGGTCATGCTGCGGGGCGGTTGAAGGGGCGCGGCGCAATGCTCGACCAAGTTCAGGCAGCCGCACCAAGCGAGCGCGCTCCAGCAGCGCTGTACCCGGAAACTCCTTGATCTACTGAGTCTGCCGGCCAAGCGGCGGCGGGGCGGTATTCAGGCGCCTGGCTGTCTGGCTGAAATTGAGTGTTTCAGCCAACGCCTGAAAACGGCGGATCTATCTTAGCGCCACGATACCTGTTGAGTATGGAAAGAGACAAAATCGATATTGGACGCAGTAGATGCGTTCCGTGGATTCTGAGTTACAGCAAACAAGATTCTAGGGGTATTGATGCGCTGACATCACGACCCACGCCTGAACCTCCGCACTATGGAACCTGAAATGACAGCAGCCCGGATCGAGCGCCTAGAGACGATCATCGTCGACTTGCCCACTATTCGCCCGCACAAGTTGGCCATGCATACCATGCAGGGGCAAACCCTGGTCATTCTTCGCCTGCTTTGCAGTGATGGTATCGAGGGCATTGGCGAAGCGACGACTATCGGTGGGCTGGCTTACGGCAATGAAAGTCCGGAGAGCATCAAGACCAACCTCGACAGCTACTTTGCTCCGTTGTTGATTGGCCAGAATGCCGAAAACATCAATGCCGCCATGCAGCGTCTGGACAAGGCTATCAAAGGCAACACGTTTGCCCGCTCAGCCGTGGAAACGGCGCTGCTGGATGCTCAAGGCAAGCGCCTGGGTTTGCCTGTCAGCGAACTTTTGGGTGGGCGCGTGCGCGACGCACTTGAAGTGGCCTGGACGCTGGCCAGTGGTGACACCGCCAAAGACATCCAGGAAGCCGAGCACATGCTCGAGCTGCGCCGTCACCGCATCTTCAAACTGAAGATCGGCGCCAACGTGCTGGAGCGCGATCTTGCTCATGTGGTCGCGATCAAGAAAGCCCTCGGCGACCGCGCGAGCGTGCGGGTCGACGTCAACCAGTACTGGAGCGAGTCCCAGGCGATCAAAGGATGCCAAATTCTCGGAGAGAACGGGATCGACTTGATCGAGCAACCCATTTCCCGGGTCAATCGCGGCGGGCAGATTCGCCTCAACCAGCGCAGCCCGGCGCCAATCATGGCCGACGAATCCATTGAATGTGTCGAGGATGCTTTCAGCCTCGCCGCCGATGGCGCGGCGAGTATTTTCGCCCTCAAGATCGCCAAGAACGGTGGCCCTCGCGCTGTCCTGCGCACCGCCCATATCGCTCAGGCGGCCGGGATTGCGCTGTATGGCGGCACGATGCTGGAGGGCACCGTCGGCACGCTGGCATCGGCCCATGCCTTCATCACGCTTGAGCATTTGCAGTGGCAAACCGAACTGTTCGGGCCGCTGCTGCTGACCGAAGAAATCGTCACCGAAGCACCGGTCTACCGCGACTTCCACTTGCATGTTCCGGCTACACCAGGCCTGGGGCTGACCCTCGACGAGGATCGCCTGGCACGCTTCCGTCGCCGCTAAACCTTGTTATCAGGAGATAAGAAAGATGCTCTTCCACGTAAAAATGACGGTGAAGCTTCCCGTCGACATGGACCCACAGAAAGCCGCGCGTTTGAAAGCCGATGAAAAGGAACTGGCGCAGCGTTTACAGAGTGAAGGCAAATGGCGGCACCTCTGGCGTATCGCTGGTCACTACGCCAACTTCAGCGTTTTTGACGTCGAAAGCGTTGAGGCTTTGCATGACACGCTCATGCAATTGCCGCTGTTCCCGTACATGGATATCGAAGTGACCGGGCTCTGCCGCCATCCTTCATCGATCCATGAAGACGATCGTTAGGCGTCAAATTTTTCGACTTTAAACAGGCCTATATCGTGTTCGCAGTATCGTACCGTCCGGGTATGGCTCTGAAATGTCTTTTGACTTTCAACTGCAACCGGGAGGTCATAACGCGAGAGCATCGAAGCTTGCGGCCGTTCGTGCTTCAGGACTGACGCAGCAGGAGGGAAGGGTGGTGACGCCACGCAAGTTGCCACCCGACATCAAGATCAGTGGCTACGGTCGCGTCGATGGCAACGCGGTTATCGACGAATTCAAAGTAAGTTAGTAACTCAACTAAATGACCGTTTAGTTTAGTTATATCTATTGTTGGTGCTGCCAAGCTGCGAAGTGGCATATATGCCAGCTGCATTAGATGAATTAAGAGTTTGAAAACTGATTAAGGCACTTCAGTGGGATGAATACGTGAACGGCGTTTATTTCCGGCGAACTTTCAGCCTTATAGGCACGTAATGCCAAGAATTGGCGGCAGCCAGCGCTATTTGATTACGGCCATTTATTACCTGGTGACTCTTGGTGCTCCAATTGGGCATTGTGATTGAAGCCATCGGACATCATCCATTATTGCCAACATGATGCCATCCAGTAGGAACTCATCTAGCCGAACAGCTCGCTGCGGAACATTGTCGCCGACGACGTCGTTGGGGCTGGTGAATGTTTGCAGCTTCACATACAGGGCGGCGCACGGAATGCTTCACAGCTGATGGCTGGATCTGCAGGCTTTGGGTTGATCAGTGAAGCGGTTTGGGCCGGATTGGATTTTGCGATATGGAAATGGAGAATCCCAGGAAGCTGTTGGAGCATTTGTAATGCATGTCCGGCTGATTGAAAGGCTGACGCGGAAATGAGGTGCGAAGCCTTCAGGAGGATGTCATTTGAGTGTTGCTGATCTTTGTCATATGGGGGTTGATGTGGTGAGCTTGTCAGTATTCACTAATAAACGGAATTTATAACTAGTTGATTTGTAAATGTTTCCACGTATTGGTCAATAATTGACGGAAAAATAGCCAATGATTGACAGTTTTTCCGCCGATTGATGAACTTTTTCCCGTAGGACGTGGGGGCGCTGATTTCTCTTCACGAGGATGGGGAATAAACGGATGTAGTAATAGATGAGACATTGATTGGGCGGGTGAAGGTGAGGATGGCGCAATTATTTAGTGATCGATTTAGGAAGCCGTTGAGTTGTATTCGCTAACTTTCTCACTGACATAGCGTTCCACTGCGTAAGTCGGGAGATATTGTCTGTGTATGAGCATTCTCATGTAGTTCAGTGGGATGTCCATCAAGAAATTTAGTAACGTATGGTCGCCTTCCCGTATTTCGCTCCATAAATGCAACTGAATAGAACACTGCGTCTCACTGAAAATTCTCGTGGAATTCGGAAACCAAGGAACCCCACCGTTGGGCGAAATACTCCGCGCCTTAATGTTGTTTGAGTTTGAGTGAATCTTACAAAGTAGGATGAATCGGTCCTTTAGAGTGGGGTGGCTATTTGTAAAAATGTACCCTATTATTTTATTTGTTTCACTGTTCATGGAGCAGATAACATGAAGCGGCCCGAGCTGAGCCCCTTTTGAAGGTGTTACGGGAATTCCAAGATTAAAGTAGCAGTGGTATATTTTTGATAGGTTGAGGTATTTTTTCATATTCCGAGCCCTTTTTTGAATAAGGCGATATGGCGGTTGTTTAAAATTTCGAGCGCGGGTTTTATTTGAGTCATGTTGCTAAACATGTGATGGCCGTAAATTTGACGACAAGAGCGACCAATATCTATAGGCCTCCAGCCCCACGTGATACGTTCTGAGCGTACCTCTTCATTAAGTATTTTAATTTGTTGTGCCGTGACCCAGCCCGTGACAACTCCCATCAACACGAGTGCGCATGCACGTTCCGCACAATTGCTTTGCAGTGCGCCGATTTTCATCAATAACTTAAGCCCGTGGGCCCTCAATGAGGGTTCCTTTGGACGTGGCGTAGTGATGAATTGAGTTGCCAGGCCAGCACCTGCAGGAGCAGCTTGCAAAAAGAACTCTATCAAAAGCTTCCGTGCATTGTAGGTTTTCACGAGCGGACTGATGAACGATGAAGACCCTGCGCTCAATTGCTTTTCCATTCGGAGCATCTGGATCTGTATCTTGAGTGCGATTTTGACGACTTCAGCAGCTGCGTGTCGTGGCAAATTCATACGCAAAGGAGTTGTAAACGGTAACAGATATTGCAGGTTCCCTCTCTGACGATCTCTAAAGCCAGTCAAGATCTCGCAATGAATGGGGCATATAGGTGCTAGGACATATCTCCAGTTCTTCTGAAATACAATTCTTTCATATTTTCTGAGTGAGTCGGCAATACACGACAGGCAAGTGTAGTCTGCAAAGCTGTGAGGCAATATCCATGAAGCCTGGGCACGAAATTGTTCAAAGCTAAATCTCTTCAAATGAAATGATTCACGCATCCTTGATTCAAAGTGGTATGGCAGGTCGAAGTCGGGATCGACCGTATCTAGACTATCGAAACCCGCCAATTGGCGTTCGGAAACGGTTTGCAGTATGTCTACTTGCGAGAGCGTTGCTGCAGGTAGTCGTTGAAGCCAAGAGGAGAACGACTCGTCACACGCTGGTAAGCTGGCTGTATAGTCGGGCATTCGATTCAGTCAACTCCTTAAGCGACAATCGGAAAAGTTCATATGGGATATGGCTTACATTGGAAAGTATGCTGTGAATGGCACACTGCCGAATGTGTATTAGCATGTGGGCTGTGTTGCCTTTGCTGAGTTTATGAATCTCTTTCATGTGGTTTGAAAAGGGAGCATCTAACCTTAACGTCTCTCGGCACAGGCATGATAAATCGTCTAGATAATTTGATAGAAGGTTGCCGTGCTCCCATTCATTTATGTGTAGGTGCTCCAGCGTACTTTCCTGGTTACCCCAAGAGTGCTTGACCTGGTCTAACGGTGCGGCTAACACCAATTTTAAGTTTAACGGAAAGGCCGTTAATTTTTTCCATTGGTCTATATGCCTTCGCTTCTGCTCAGGACTCGCAACGCCCGTCAGATAATCTTCGACTACCACGACAGAAAAGCCCAACATCTGCGCAAGATTCATGACGGGCGCGGGCAGTTGATTCATTGCAGAAACTTCGAGTACCTCATAAGTACATTCGAATCCAAAGTGACGTAATAGCCTTGCGATTGGTGGTAATCCAGGGTCAATCCCTGTTTGTGGCATGATGAATACACCACCGTCATCCGTTCGTAGTGAAAGGTAGATGCCTTGCGCTACTGTCGATACCCCTGAGCCTGAACGGCCAGTGATATGCAATATGGGTGGTGGAGGTTCATGGTTTTGCAGGAGGTACGCTGCCTTCTTAATTGTGTCTGTCGCTTGAGGTGTGCTCAGGGTTAAAAGCTCCTGCACTTCAGCGACCCGTCGGATCAGGGCGTCTTGTCGTTTCATGTCAATGCGAAGGCGACTTGATCAAAATAGACACGCCAAATTTGAGGGCGAGCAATGGCGCGCGATCAACGAGTTCCGGGGTGATTTTTTCGGTGCCTGAGATGATGGCTTCGGCCGCACACACTTGAATGATTTTTGCCACGTTATCCATAATGCCTGCCGAGAGGGCATACAAGCGGGTTGCGAGCTCTTCGGACCACAGCATTGATTCCAGCTTCAACGGCAAAACGCGCTCATAACCTGCCAGAAACGCTCTGAAATTCTCGTCCAAAGACCAAGTCGGAAGGGGCAGTTGCATGTATCGCCGTTCCAGTTGTGGATCTAGACGAAGCGCTTCACTTGCTTTGTCGATTCCAAATGCAAATACGCTGAGATTGTAAGGGTCACCCGAAAGGTTTTTGAGCAATGATAAGTTTATTTTTTGCTGGAACGGGGTGAGTGTCAGTGCGTCATGGATTTCGTCGATGACGATGCCTCTTATGTTTAGCCTTTGTACAGTGAGTGCGAATTCTTTCGAGGCATCATACCCGCTGAATTTGCGTGTAATTGGCATGCCGAATGACTCAAACAGCAATTCCCGGAAGTTATAGTTATTAGGGTTTTGACGAAAACTCATGAATATCAGTTTCTCTTTTTTCTCTGCGTTAACGGCTTTTATACGTTGGATGATGCTTGTTTTGCCATATCCACCACTGCCCCAAACCAACATACACGGTGCTTGGATCTTGTTCTCAACCTTGAGCATGTAGCCAATCGTTTCGATAATTGATTGGGACGTTGGATAGTCAATGAACACGTCTTGCAGGCAGATCATGACCCGTTGTTCGTCTGGAAGCAGGGTGAGATGCTGTAAAGATTTACGTAGGTGGGCGTACGGTTTGATTTGATCGCTCATGCTAATCCTTATCGTCGAACAAAGCGGGTGGTTTGGAAAAATTTACCGCGTCATTTGGCTGACGAGCCAGGACCTGATGGTATTCGTCATTGATCAGTATTTGCTTAGGTACACCACTAGAAAAACGATCCTTGTGCTGACGTTGAGCCTCGGTCAGAGTCGTCTCGCGTTTTTTTTGTTGGGTTTTTTTCTTCGATTTTTTTACCAATTCGTTGTTTTTTATCAGTTGCTGAAGCGCTTCGGGATCTGTGATGGTTCCAGCAGGTCGCCCTTGGTTGAATGCGCGATCTACCCGGTAGTACTCATAGTTAATGAAGTTGTGTGTGGATCGAATAAGGGGCACACGAATATAGTCATCATGTATTTTTGCCCAGATGTGCGTCATGTCATTGGGGTCATACTTTACAGTTATTTTGCCTTTGCCCTGCTTGATCGCCAATTCTGGGGCATAATAAACCCCTGCATTAATCGTGATTCCGCTGTTCCGTACGGGCTTGTGCCGTTCGGGCAGGAAATCAATGTATAGGTTTCTTTTATTGATAATCATCGGAGGGAGCGCCATTGTTTTGTGGGAGTAGAACTCCTCCCAAGCATCTTTAGGCGACTTCCTGAGTTCGGAGTGAACCGTTCCGTGGTAGATCAGAACTTGCCCGGCAAACCAGGCGCAAAATTCCTTGAACGTCAGGACCGAGTGTTTTTCGCTGTCATATTCTCCACGCTGTTTAACATTGGAATAGGTAGTGCCAGGCAGGAAATGAACGGAAGTGGTCATCAGCGTGCCAATAAGGCTCTCAATGGTCCCTCCCATGTGTTTCTTGCCGATTTTGCGCCAATGTGGGTCGCAGCCGTGTTTTCTTAATCCTGCCTCCAAAACCGGAGAATGAAATTCTGCGGCATTGTCCATGCCCAGTTTTTCAGGCATCCCGTAATAGGGATAGCTAATCCCATGGGTGGGAGAGTTGGGGGACTCTTTTTTTTTGGCAGTGCCGCCATGCAGACAGTCTGTTGCACTGAAACCAGCGAGGGAGCGAACATGCTCAAGTAGAAACCGAGAATGATTCGGGTATGGACATCGATGAGCAACGTTACCCACGGCCTGCCGATGGTGAGACTGCGGTCATGCTCGGCGCGAAGAATGAGATCAACTCGGGTATGGTCCATTTGCGCGTGCTGGAGCGGGTAGTCCGTGTGGACGTACCCTGGTCTGGTTTGAAATCGCTGGTTTGTCGCGTCCAGACCGTACTTTTGCCTGAACACAATTTTGGGATCCATCTTCTTAATCAATCGCTGTACAGTTGAGAGACCTGGAGGCGGGAGCCCCTTTTCTGCACATGCGGCTTGAGTCTGTTTCCAAACATGGGAATAGGAGGCTGCCGCTCCTTGGTAATGGCGGTCAAAACACTCCTTAACAACAGCAACCACTGCCTCGGGAATTCGGTGGCTTCCTGTTTTGGCGCCAGGGGAGTTTTTTATGATGCTCAGTGCGCCCAAGGCGTGATTGAAGCGTGATGCTAGTTTGTAAAAGGCGGATTTCTTCAGCGAGAGTTTTTGAGCCGCCTCGTTTTGCGTCATGTCCCCGTTGAAATATTCTTTGAGAATCACTGCCTGCTCCGCAGCTGCGATCAGCTTCATGGCTTCCTTGGGGTCTGCGGGATCGTAGGTTGTGAGCTGAGTGATGGTTTCCTGCTCTTCAGGAATGATCTCCACATCTGCGACCGCCACAATTTTCGTTTCACCTGTGTCGTTAATTCTGACGCTGACCTGCTCAGTATTTTTTACTTCCGTGATAACCGCCAGCTTACCCAGCGCGATCACAACTGTTCCTGCCGCTATGGATTGTTTCACTACCAAGCCCCTTCCATTTGAAACGCAAGAGTACGAACGGACCGCATTAAGTACGGTACGTTTCCTTACTAATTCCAGCTTACCGACCATTTGGCGGGTATAAAACGGGCATAAAAAAATTTAGCTCATAAAAATAAAGCCATATTTATCAACGTGATGAATGATTTTCATAGGGCTGAAAACATTCCGCATTGTAAAAATTAAGGAAATTTTGATTAGAATCGTACTAAGCACTTAAGAGTGAGATGGATGGGGCGACATGCAAAACCACTGACGGAATACTTTCGCTCAATGGTTACAGCGGCGCATCTGGCCGACTGTTTGGGGGTCGCTCGAACAGGGTTTGCCTTAGCTAGATGGTTCGAGCAAGATCAGCACTTGCCGAAGGGATCGGCTGACGAAAAGGCATGGCGTCGTTTCCTTAACGGGCATCAGCCCCACCAATCGCGCCTCAACAAAATCTTTCATGCGGTACCTTCCGTACGGGCTTTTTACGAACACCCTGTTTGGCAGGCGGCGGGGTTGTCTTGTACCCACAGCCAAAGCCTCTGCATCCTCAAATCCTTCGGGTGGGACGGGACGCAATACGGTAGGAAATGGTTCAACGGCATCTATAGTTTATCAGCACTCGACCAACTGGCCTGTCTCTTAGCGATGCTAGGTTGTAGCAGTCGACCCACTTATTGCGCGGAGATTGCGCGCCGGTTGTGTGTTGCGTACATCGAAATCAGCACCGAGGAGCCTTGGCAATCATTTGCCATTGATCTATGGCTCATCATCAACGTTAAGCTGGCCCATAGCAGTGAGGTTACAAGGCGGCTGACGGAGCCGGAGGTTACGTATGAAAGAAAATTTTGGACCTTAGTAAAAAAAGATTTTTTTGCTCATGAAGCCTCTGCAAGCTTCGAAGGGTGGTGTGCCTGGCGAGAGGCAGTCTTGGCTTTGGGGTGGCTAGATCGGGAGCGCCTAGTTACTTACATTGATGGACGGAAAGATGCAGCACCTTCAGCCTGCAATGTTTTAGTGCTCCGTGTGTACAAAAAGGTTAAAGCCAAAATGTATCGAACACTCAATTAACACCAACGTCAACGGGACGTCATTCTTTAATCGCGGACTGCATGGCATTCAGCATGTTTTTGTGCAGGTTCCGAATGTGGACAACTTCGGATTGGCACTGTGTTACTTCAAGTCGCAAGCGTTGAATGACCACGCACAAGTCACTCATGATGCCAGTAGGGTCACTTTTTTCAGTGATGAGGTAGTTGATTGCACCCTCCATGCTTTCGGCACCGTCGACCTTTTCATAAAAGTCGGTCCGCAACAGGTAGGAGGGCATAGGCATGATGCTTTTCTCAAGAGCGGGAGTCGTGTTTGGCATTTCTCTGATGTTTTTTAACAGCTTGACAATGGTAGACCTTGACCCTTGATTTCCCAAAGCGCTACGCACGGCGTCAAGCGTCGGAGGTTTGGCCATTGACTCCAATCGTGCCAGCGCGATTTCAACGTCCGCTTGAGATATTTTTCTTCTCATAACAGTAAACCCTGAAGGGGTGGTAGTAAATTTTACATCTTAACATGAAGGTGCAGGTGGCGTCTTTAATCCGACGAGATCACCTAAAGCTAAAGTTTTACTATCGTGTGTGTAGGTGGTAATGCGCTTTAAAAGTCGCAGCGTTTTATACGACTGACAGTGGTTGCTCGGTCGAAATATTATAATTCCTTGGTTGTCTGTGCCGTGCTTTTTTGTACTTTGTTTCAATTTTAAGACTGCTGAGTTGAACTTCGTGATTCTAATGGCGAAGTTTTGATAGTCCCCGCATCTGGTTTGGGGTGGTGGATGGATACAATATTGAATTAAGGGATAAATTCTGCCTGGGGTAACGGATTAGGATGACGTTCAAGTTAATTCCAGTATTGGTTGTTTTCTTATCTGTGCGGGTCGAGCGGTTCAAGGAAGTAAGTAAACGGCAGAGTCAGATTTAGTGAGTCCCGCAGTTCTCAACCAATAGAGACTATGGCGTCGTTTTTTACGGGCTGGTTGCCTCGCTGCTCAATGTTGAGCTTACGCAGTGTCACTTTAAGATGTGGAGCCGGTCTGCTCAGCGTGCCATGTGGGCGCAGGCGCTTTTCAAGGTCAGTCATCTGCGCTAGTAGGCATCCACTACACTGCGATTAGCTTGGGGGGCGGTTCGTTACTCTCGTTCAGCGGCGATGTATAGCGTGCGGGACTTAGTCCGCTGGCTATCGTTAATCAATGATTGCATCGGTTTGTAGAGAAATACTCTGTTTCCTTAGAAGAGCGTTGCGTCATTTCCGGATAATTCCTCCATGTTTTCATTCGTAACCCTCAAATATATCCAGACCGCAGCGTCGGTTCGGGAGTCAAGGGCTTATGTCGCCAATGGAAAATTGCTGTT
The DNA here is from genome assembly GCF_002836905.1 of Pseudomonas sp. 43NM1. NCBI lineage: Bacteria > Pseudomonadati > Pseudomonadota > Gammaproteobacteria > Pseudomonadales > Pseudomonadaceae > Pseudomonas > Pseudomonas sp. 43NM1. Next base: position 59,083 of record NZ_MKGS01000002.1, read on the forward strand.
TTGGTATTGGCTCTCTGATTGCATTGAGACGCTTCTGGCTCGGCGATGTCAGACCTTTAGAGCTGATCAACCCGCGGTTGGTATATAAAAATATGCCTCGGCAGCTGGGAGGAGGGCATCTGTACCGGCTCTGTCAATTTCATCTCATTCAACGCTTCAATAAGTCCGGATAACATTCAATTATCAGACCTAATATACGCGGAGCTAGGCTATGGCAGTAGGGGTGCCGGAAATCGAGGTATTTGCTGCGGCGGATCCGGTATTGGCCCGCGGAGAACGGCGAACGGCGAACGGCCGACAGTCGAACGGGTGCGCTTGGAGTTGGGGCGTGGCAGCCCGGCGCGGGTTGGGGGTTTGCTCGATCAATAGTGGGCGCGCCTTTCCGAACGCCTGAGTGGCGAGACCCGCCTGCCGGCACTACCGGGAGACGTCTCACAGGCCTTTGTTGGGGTGTGGCAGCAGGCAGTTCTTTTGGCGCAGATGTTGCCGAGCAGGCAATCGTTAAGCAACCAGGTGCTGGACACCGACGCGAACGGCTTGCGGCGGTAGAGGATCAGGAGCGTCAAGATGCGGCGTTGATTCGCCAGCAGGCGGGGCAGGCCTTGGCCGGGCATCAGGTAGCGGAGTTGCGTATGGCAGATCTGGAGCTGCTGTTGTCCCAACGCCAGACGCAGATCGAGGTCCTGCAACAACAGCGTGTAAATCTGGCGCACGAGCGCCGCGAAGCTCAGATGAATAACCAGATATTGCAGTAGTATCTACAGTCGCTGTGGCTCAAGGCCGAGCAGGAGCGCGTCGACCAGGAGAGCTACATTCGCGGAGTCGAAGATCGTGCGCACCGAGATGTCGACCGCGCAAGGGAGGAGGTTAAGGCGATTTCGACCTAATTCAAAGAGACAGTTCGGCACTTTGAGCAGTTGCAACGACGGCTGGAATAGATCCAAGTCGAACCCAGTCAAAGCCTGCAACGGGCAGTGGCGCAGCAAGCTCGTGCCGACACATTGGATCAGCAGCTGGTGCAGGTGCGCCAGGCGCCTGTCGTCAAGCGTAAAGTGAGGGCAACAAAACATAAGGTGCCGATGAGTGATTCCTGATAGGTGATGATGTTATTGCGCCAGTATAATAATGTAATTGAGCCGCACATGAAGGTAAGTACTGGTTGGCGCTTTGCGGCGCAGATACTTGATGGTCCATTGACGAAAGATTACCGAGCGCTTGCGGGTGTCGGGCATTATTCGATCCACGGCTGGATGGTGGCAACAGACAGAAAACGGCGGATATCCCAAATAAGCCTGGCGCAATAGGTTTTCCTCGAACCCAACCGAGCTTTCTTCACCGTTGATAGGCGCAGTTTTTGCTTGTTCACCGAATTTTTAAATCGATATTGTAGTGATTCAGGGGGTAGTTTGATCTTTCGCCTTAGCGGTCAAAACAATTGCTCCGTCGACCACCTCAATGGTTAATTCGTCACCGATGATCAGTCCCATGCTCACGAGTAGGTCAGAAGGCAAGTCAACGATGACGTCGCCGGTTCCATCTTTAGGGTCTTGGCATTTCACGTTCCAGCGCTGAACTTCGATCATGACGTTATCCACAATTTGGGTTTGGTATGAACGATTCATTATGCTCGCAATGCCTTGGCCAGCTGAAGCGTGATTGCGCCGGCCGAGAGGGTGTCCCAGATTTTGTGTAAACGGGATTTCCATTAAACCGTTAATAGCCGATCTTTAAACTGGATACTGAAGCGATTCAACGACGCTTTCCAGTCCCGGATCGGCTTTGTCTACTTCTTGCTGATGTTGTTCATCTCCAGATAAAACAGCTTCATTACCGCCTCATCGGTCGGAAATGACGCACGGTTTTTAATCACTTTGCGCAGGCTCATGTTGATCGATTCGATGGCATTGGTGGTGTAGATCACCTTGCGGATCTCGGCTGGATAGTCAAAAAACGGGATCACCCGAGCCCAGTTTCCAAGCCACGACAGGCTGATCGATTGGTACTCGGCGTTCTATTTGGCTTCAAATTCGCAGAGCCGTTGTTCAGCCATGTCAGCGGGGTCGAGGTATAAATCAGCTTTAGATCAGCCGCCACTTCCCGCTACGTTCTCCACGACACAAAGTTCAAGCTGTTGCGCACCATGTGAACGATGCACAGCTGAACGACGGCTTTCGGGTAAACCGTTTCAATCGCCTCAGGGAAGAGTTTTAGGCCGTCCACGCAGGCGATGAAGGTGTCCTGCACGCCCCGACTCTTGAGTTCGGTCACCACTTGCAGCCAGAATTTGGCGCCTTCATTTTGAGCGACCCACAAGCCCAGCACGTCTTTGTGACCGGCCATGTTGACGCCGATCGCCAGGTAAACCGCCTTGTTGCGCACGGCGCCGGCATCGCGGACTTTGATGTGAATGCAGTCCAGGTAGAGGATCGAGTACAGCGCGTCCAAAGGGCGGGCCTGCCAGAGCTTGACCTCGTCACTCACCGCGTCAGTAATCGCCGAGATCAGGCTGGGAGAGACGTCGGTGCCGTATATTTCCTGCAAATGCGCGTTAATTTCTCTGACACTCAAACCGCGAGCGTATAGCGAAATGACTTTGTCATCGAAGCCCGTCCAGCGGGTGTGATGCTTGACAACCAACTGCGGCTCGAAAGACGCTTATCGGTCGCGAGAGATGTCCAGCGGCAGCTCACCGAAGTCGCCCTTCAGGGTTTTACCGCTGTGACCGTTGCGCGCATTGGCAGCGGCGTTAGTGATCGCTGCGCTTTTGTCGTGCCCCATCCCCCAGCCTTGAGCCCGGCGTAAACACGCGGACGCTATTTTTATATCGACTCAGAGCTGGACGCACCGCCAATAGCGGTCGCATCAGATAGGAATATTTCTACCTCGTGGATCAGCAATACTCGGGCATGGACCAGTGAACACATCCATATTCCAAGGCGTGTGACACTGCCGCTGTGCTGCGCGGCAATCGCGTCCAAGTGATCGAATAGGCTCTGCATCAGAGTGGCGGTTGGGATGTTCAAAATTTCTGTTCGCAATGCCACGGTGATACGTCCCGCCAAATCAGCGCAACCAGGTGACACATTACGTAAGCACTCTATCCGCAAACGATACGGATTGGTGATGGTAAAGGGCATTACCGCGCTTCCTATCTGGGAAAGAGGCAACCTGTGGATCGACCACCGGCTATATGATGGTTGACCAGTCTATAGGGACGAGACGTTTCGTGCCCATCTTAAGGCCCTCCTGATGGCTGTAGATCACGGGCGCGTGACGTAGATTGCGGTCAGGATAGCCGGAGGTCTAGCTTCTGTTGATCAGTAAGGGCTTTTCACTTGATTACTACCCTATAGCTACGGAGGCGTTTGCATCGAATTGATCACTTGGATATGAAATGCATCTTCCGATGCAAACCGGTACAGCCACTGGAAAAACCCTTAACGCACAAGCACGTCTAACATCAACAGGCACACATCGAACTCCGTAAGCCATCTCTGGGATTACTCAGAATGAAAACATCCTTCAATTTTTTACTCGCGTTTGTGCTACTGGCCCCGGTTTACGCTTGGTCCCAGCTCTCCACCAGCTCAATTCCAAACTTTACGGCGACTGTGCTGACGGGCGGAAAAATTAATTCAACTCAGTTGATCGGTCAACCGACGATACTGATCGTTACGCCAAGCACAGATGCAGCGATGGACACCCGCCTTTGGGTTGAGGCGCTGCCTACAGCTGTTGACCAGAGCAGGGTACGCATAATTGGGGTGATCGTGATCGACCTTCCTTTTTTTATGAGCAAGGAAGACGCGATCATCTTGGCTAAAAACAAAATTCCGATGCGTTATCAGGAGCAGACTTGGCTATTGACTGAATCGAACCTCGAGAGCGCTATGAACATCCCGAACAGTAGCCCCAAAGCATTCGTATTCGTTCTGAACGCTCAAGGGAGCATTTTGACCCGCGTCGAGGGAAAGCCGAACAATGCCAAGCTCATGGATATAAAACAGGCTCTTCGCTCGATGAAGTAGGAAGAATTTTGTTGGGCGCAGCAACATTCACTCGAGGTTGGCGAATTGGAGAGACACCTTGAAAACGTTGCTGCTGAAGTACTGGTATCGTCTTCGGTCGAGTTTCTGGTTTGTACCAGCAACCATGGCATGCTTGTCCGTAGCTTTGGCGTTCTCCTGCGTCGCGCTCGACAAAACCGTTACTGACGATTGGTTGCAGCTGGTTGGCTGGAGCTATTCAGGTGGCGCCGAGGGTGCGAGCCTATTGGTGAGCACTGTTGCGGGGTCGATGATAGCCATTGCCGGCACTGTGTTCTCGATGACATTGGTGGCGCTGTCGCTCGCTTCGTCCCAGCTAGGCCCACGGTTGATGCGCAATTTTATGCGCGACACCGCTAACCAAGTGGTGCTTGGCACCTTTGTTGCGACGTTTGTGTACGGTCTGCTCGTCCTGCGAACCATCCGTCGTGCAGACGAGGTGGCATTCGTACCTCATCTCTCCGTCAGTATTGGTGTGCTGCTGGCGATTATTAGTGTTGGAGTGCTCATCTATTTTATCCACCACATATCGGTCTCGATCCAGGCAGATCAGGTCGTGGCGCGGGTAGGTCGAGAACTCGACGGCGGAATCGACAGCTTGTTTCCCGGCGACTTTGGAAGTCCCGGTTCTGGCGCCTCAATACCCGTAATCGAAGCGAACCTGCCAGCAGTGTTCGCTGGCGACGCTGCTGTGGTGAGCGCCCTTGATGACGGCTATCTCCAACTGATCGATGCTGACGTCCTGATGGCGTTGGCCATCAAGGAAGATCTATTAATTCGGCTTGAGCGCCGGCCTGGGCATTACCTCATTAAAAGCAGGGCGATGCTAATTGTCTGGCCTGCTGAGCGTGTTACTGAAACCTTGGCGGCCAAACTGCAAGCCGCCTTCGTACTGGGTAACCAGCGAACTGCTGCACAGGATGTGGAGTTCTCCTTCCAGCAGTTGGTCGAGATTGCTTTGAGAGCGCTGTCTCCGGGCATCAATGACCCATTCACAGCTGTCGCCTGCGTGGATCGACTAGGATCGGCCCTCTGTCGATTAGCCCGACGGGACATCCCGTCCCGCCTACGATTCGACAGCGAAGGGCGACTGCGGGTGATCGCGCCAGGATCCACGTTTACAGGCATCGTGGACACTGCGTTCAACCAGATCAGGCAGAGCGGGCGGTCGAACCCGGCGGTGGCTATCCGCATGCTCGATGCCATCGCCCAGATTGCTGACCATGTGCATTGTTCGCAAGACGCGGACTGTCTCCAGCGTCACGTCAACATGATCGTCAAAGGGGCGCGAGAAGCAGTGCCGGATCCGGAGGACGTGAGCGCCGTGGAGATGCGTTATACAGCGACAACACTAAGGTTGCGTGAGGTTCGGTGCTGACCGAACGATGTGTCTTGTCTTAGATAGATCAGATGTGTTTCGAGTTTATATTTCATTCCTGCGATGTCAGACCATCGGTTCAAATAACATGTCGCGAGCGATGCCAACCAATTTGGTAGAGTGGGGAACCATCATGTTTTATTGAGCTGAACATTCGATCAGCGTTCTGCGACATCGCAGGGAATCACCTTCTCTACCAATTTTCCAACCGATATTCCCTGGACCAGAATCGAAAAAGCCACAACCTGGTACGTCAGGGCCACCACAACATCGCGAGCTTCGCCTCGCGGCAGCGACAATGCTAGTGCCACTGATATTCCGCCGCGCAGCCCTCCCCAGGTCATTACACTCCAGGCGCCTTTGGGAAGCCTGAAGCGTTGACCTAATACTGCAATCGGAGCCCCGACTGTCAGCAATCGAGACAGTAGAGTCAACGCTATGACCATCATGCCCGTAGCGAGCAGTGGACTGGAAAACTGAATCAGAACCACCTCCAAGCCGATGAGCACAAACAACACGGCGTTCAGGATTTCGTCGATCAACTCCCAGAACATGTCGAGATTTTTTTCGGTCTGTTCGGACATCGCGTGGGATCGCCCTTGATTACCTATTATCAGTCCCATTACCACCATCGCCAGCGGTCCGGATACATGCAGGTGCGTCGCCAAGGCATAACCGCCGAGCACAGCAGCCAAGGTAATGAGGACTTCTTCCTGATAGCTGTCGATGCTCTTGAGCATGCGATAAGTGATGTAACCGAAGGCGGCGCCTAAAAGGATGCCTCCCCCCGCCTCTGTCAATAAGAGTTGCGATGCGTTGCTGATTGACGGTATGTCCCCGCTTGCGATGATCGCCAGAATTAGCGAAAACAGGACGACGCTGACGCCGTCATTGAACAGAGACTCTCCCGAGATCACCAATTCAACACTATTTGGTGCGCCCGCTGACTTGAGAATGCCCATTACAGCAATTGGATCGGTGGGGGAAATCAATGCACCGAACACCAAACAGTAGGAAAGCGGCAACTCCAAGCTGGTCAGGGATAACAATCCCCAGAGCCCGAAGCCTATGAGCAGGGTCGATAGTGTGGTCCCGATCACTGCTAAAGATGCAATCTGCCATTTGTAGGCACGCAGCTCAGACAAGTCGATATGCAGTGCACCAGCAAATAGCAGCAGCGACAACATGCCTTGCATTAACAACTCGGAAAAATCGATGGACTCGACCAGCGATTGCTCCAATGTGTGCAAGGCGTGGAAACCCAGCGCGTCGGATGCCATGTTTATCAATGACAAGCTCAAGGCAATAGCCATTACGCCGATGGCGGAGGGTAGCCCCACATAACGACGGTTGAGGAAGGCAAGCACAGCTGTGATGCAGAAGAAAGCCGCAATAGTGTCCAGCAAGGCCTGATGACTCCATTTCAAAGGGCAATTATTTCGTCCGAAAGAAATTGCCAGCGGACAGATAGATCCTCTGCCTATGAAGCGTAGGCAAACCGCGTCCTGCCACGTCGTTTTTAGCCTGACTGGTCATATTGGTGACGTTGTTGACGCGTTTGCTGACGGGTGGGGTTCCGATTGTGGTCATCGGGCGGCGCGCTCGGTTACCCAAAAGTCCTGGAGTGTGCTGACCTGGGGTGGCCTTCGCGGCGGCATATCGGTGGCACTGGCGTTGTCGTTGCCGCGCGGCGAAGCTCGCGATTTGGTGGTTTCCCTAACTTATCTTGTCGTGGTGTTTTCCATACTGGTCCAAGGTATGTCCATAGGTATATTGGTCAAGCGAGTGAATCCATGCGGCAAAGGATGAAGGTCAACCCGTAATCCCCATGGAGGCTCTCGGGATTGGTTTCCGTTCGATTTGAACTATTGCGTGCGTCGCCAACTCAACCGCATTGAGGTTCATCCATATACCACAGACCTCGCGGTACGGAATGGACGCTGGATGATGTGGCGTGTCGCTTCTCTGCCGTCCCCATGGCCACTCATCGCCGCGAATACGCGGTGATCGCGCAGCTGCAACGCAGAGGAGCATGAAGATGCAAATCGGCATGATAGGACTCGGTCGTATGGGCGCCAGCATGGTGACCCGCCTGCTTCGCGGCGGCCATGACTGCGTGGTCCACGACCAAGCCCCGGAAGGCATCGCACGCCTCGTAGCGCTCGGCAGCACGGGCTCCACGTCGTTGCAACAGTTTGTCGAATTATTGACGCCGCCGCGTGCGGTCTGGCTTATGGTGCCGGCTGCGGCCGTCGATACACTGCTCGAACAACTGACGCCTCTGCTGCAACCGGGCGACATCATCATTGATGGCGGCAACTCGCACTACCACGACGACCTGCGCCGTGCTGAGGCTCTGGCGGCGTTGAATATTGCCCATGTGGACGTCGGTACCAGCGGAGGAGTGGCAGGCCTTGATCGCGGTTATTGCTTGATGATCGGTGGCGGCAAGGAGCCGGTGCAGCATCTCGCACCGGTTTTCGCCACGCTGGCTCCTGGGGCCGGCACCGCGGCGGCGACACCTGGCCGCGACGCGTGCCATAGCAGCGCTGATCAGGGTTGGCTGCACTGTGGGCCGCATGGTGCAGGTCACTTCGTCAAGATGGTGCACAACGGGATCGAGTACGGCGTAATGGCCGCCTATGCCGAAGGGCTGAATATCCTGCGCCACGCGAATGTCGGCTCGCGCGAGCACACCGTCGATGCGGAGACGACGCCGTTGCGTTGCCCCACTCACTATCAATACGAGATGGACCTGCCGGAGATTGCGGAAGTCTGGCGGCGCGGCAGTGTGATCGGTTCATGGCTACTGGATCTCACCGCCGCGGCTCTAGCGGCTGACCCCACGCTAGGCGGTTATGAAGGCCGTATATCGGATTCCGGTGAAGGACGCTGGACGGTGCAAGCGGCCATCGACGAAGCCGTGCCTGCACCGGTTTTGAGCGCGGCTTTGTATGCCCGCTTCGGCTCGCGCGGCGATGCCGATTTCGCCAACCGCGTGCAGTCAGCCATGCGTCATGAGTTCGGCGGCCATGTCGAGAAGTCCCTTCAGGATCCCGCCGGCGGAGACCTGAAATGAACTCCGACCTCACCGATTCGCACATGCCGTCCGCCGATGTATTGGTCGTTTTCGGTCCCACCGGCGACCTGGCGCATAAAAAGATCTTCCCTGCGCTTTACGCGATGTGCCAACGCGGTGCACTCAAGATGCCGGTAATCGGCGTTGCCTCGTCAAAATGGAGTGTCGAGCAACTGCGTACGCGAGCCCGCGAAAGCATCGAGCACATTTGCGGCGAAGTCGATCCGACTGTGCTGACCAGCCTCTTGTCGGCGCTGCAATATGTCTGCGGCGACTACGAAGACGCGACCACCTTCGATGCGCTGCGCCTCGCCCTGCTAGGCGCGCGGCACCCAGCGTTCTACCTCGCAATCCCTCCCGCACTTTTTCCCACGGTCATCCGCGGCCTCGAGGCCGCCGGATTGGCCGATGGCGGGCGAGTCATCGTCGAAAAACCGTTCGGCCGCGATCTTGCTTCGGCGCGTGACCTCAACCAGATTGCACGGGATGCGTTCCCCGAAAACGCGATCTTTCGCATTGATCACTTCCTGGGCAAGGAAGCGATCATGAACATCCTTTACTTGCGTTTCGCCAACTCCTTATTTGAACCAATCTGGAATCGCAACCACATCGCGAGTGTGCAGATAACACTGGCCGAGCATTTTGGTGTCGACGGCCGCGGCGCATTCTATGAAAGCGCGGGGTGCCTGCGTGATGTGATGCAAAACCATCTGTTCCAGATTGTCGCGCTGTTGGCGATGGAACCGCCAGCAAGCCGCAATTTCGAGGCCGTGCACCGTCATAAAACCGATGTTTTCTCTGCGATGCGGCCACTGGGCGCCGACGACATCCTCCGTGGGCAGTACCAGGGCTACCGCGACGAGCCGCAGGTCGCAAGCGACTCTGATGTCGAAACTTTCTGCGCCCTGCGCCTTTATATCGATTCCTGGCGCTGGGGCGGGGTTCCCTGGTACCTCCGCTCAGGCAAGTGCCTGCCGATCTCCGCCTGTGAAGTGGTGGTGCGCTTCAAGCCGCCGCCGCAGAACCTTTTTTGCGACGCCTCGATGGGCGAGGGTGCCAACTATTTACGCTTCCATTTGTCACCACATTCGACAATCGCGCTCGCCGCTCGCGTCAAACGGACCGGCAAGGAGTTTGTCGGCGTGCAGCGAGAGTTCTTGCTACTTCAAGAGGAGTCCGGCGAGCAGTCCCCATATGAACGTCTGTTGAGCGACGCGATAAGCGGCGACGGCGCGCTGTTTGCCCATGAAGACACCATCGAATCCTCCTGGGCGGTTGTCGCCCCTGCGCTGGTCGATCCCCCCCCGGTCCACCTCTACGTCGCGGGCTCCTGGGGCCCGCCAGCTGCGGACCTTTTCATGTCCGCTGATGGCGGCTGGCACAACCCCGAAAAGGCGAGCTGAATCGTGCCCTTGCGCATTGAAGATTACGCGATGATCGGTGACTGCCACACCGCTGCGCTGGTGGGCCGCGATGGTTCGATTGATTGGCTATGCTTGCCTCGTTTCGACTCGGGCGCCTGCTTCGCCGCCCTTTTAGGTGGCCCAGAGAACGGTCGCTGGTTGATCTCGACACGCGATGAAGCCACGAAAGTGAGTCGTCGCTACCGCGAAGGCACGCTGATCCTGGAAACAGACTTTGAGACAGCTTCGGGTGCCGTGCGCGTGATCGACTGCATGCCGCTGTCAGACGAGCGGTGGGACGTGTTACGCATCGTCGTGGGCCTGCGGGGACGCGTCGCCATGAACATGGAACTCATCATTCGTTTCGACTATGGCTCCATTGTTCCCTGGGTGAGTCGGAGCGACGGTACGCTGTTCGCGACTGCCGGGCCAGACACGATCGAGTTGCATACACCGGTGCACACGCGCGGTGTGCAAATGACTACGCGGGCCGATTTCGAGGTTGGCGCCGGTGAACGTGTACCTTTCGTGCTCAACTACCGGCCGTCACACGAGCCCGTTCAACAGGTCATCGACGCTGAAAGCACGCTTGTGCAGACCGAGCACCACTGGCAGTACTGGTCACGGCACTGTCGTTTCGAGAGCCGTTGGCAGGAAGCGGTGCTGCGTTCCTTGCTAACGCTCAAAGCGCTCATCTTCCAGCCCACGGGCGGCATCGTGGCGGCGCCAACCACCTCACTGCCGGAGCACCCCGGGGGTGTGCGCAACTGGGACTACCGCTATTGCTGGCTGCGCGACGCGACCTTCACGTTGAACGCCTTGCTGCTCGCCGGCTACACCGGCGAGGCGGAGGCTTGGTGCGGCTGGCTTCTGCGCGCCGTGGCAGGCAGCCCGGCCGACATGCAGATTCTGTACAGTGTGACCGGCGAGCGCCGGCTGGAAGAGAGAGAACTCTCTTGGCTGCCCGGCTATCTGCAGGCTGCGCCGGTTCGCATCGGCAACGCAGCGGCTGAACAGTTCCAGCTCGACGTTTATGGTGAGGTGATGGACACCCTGCACCTGGCGCGCGCGGCAGGGCAGGTGCAGCTCCCGCATGCCTGGGACATCCAGCGAGCCTTGCTGGACTTCCTAGACAGTCATTGGCAAAAGCCTGATGAAGGCATCTGGGAGGTCCGTGGGCCGAGGCGCCACTTCACCCACTCTAAGGTGATGGCTTGGGTCGCCTTCGACCGCGGGGTCAAGGCCGTCGAACGCTACGGCCTGGAAGGTCCGGTTGAGGCCTGGCGTCGTACCCGTGACCAGATCCACGGGCAGGTGTGCGAAGCGGGGTTCGATGTGAAGCGCAATTGCTTCGTTCAGTACTACGGCAGCACGGCGCTCGATGCCAGCCTGCTGCTGATTCCACTGGTGGGCTTTCTGCCGCCGGACGATCCCCGTGTGAAGAGCACGATCGCCGCGATCGAACGGGAACTGGTCGTCGATGGCCTGGTTTTGCGCTACCGAGTCGATACCGCGACGAGCGTCGATGGACTTCCACCTGGCGAAGGTGTCTTTTTGCCCTGCAGTTTTTGGCTAGCCGATTGCCTCGCCGTCATCGGTCGTCGCGTCGAGGCTGAAGCGCTGTTCGAACGCCTACTTGCGTTGCGCAACGACGTTGGCTTGCTGGCCGAGGAATTCGATCCCCGGAGTGGGCACATGCAAGGCAATTTTCCGCAGGCACTTAGCCACATGGCGCTTGTAAACACCGCACACCTGCTTTCGCTGGCGCAGGATCAAATCGATGAATCGAGCCGCAAAGGCGAGCGTCCGGTTACCGCTAAGGAAGTGCCATGAGAACTCCGCGAAAGTCAGTTCAACCGAAGATCCTGGTCGTCGATGTCGGCGGTTCACACATCAAATGCCTGCTCAGTGGCGAGACAACTCGGCGCAAGTTCAAATCCGGGCCAAAACTCACACCGCAGCAGATGGTCGCCGGCATACTCAAGATTACCGCCGACTGGCGTTTCGATGCGCTGTCGATCGGCTACCCCGGTGTCGTCACTCAGGGCGCCCCGGCGCTGGAGCCGCACCACCTGGCGCCGGGGTGGGTCGGCTTCGATTTCGAGGCCGCGTTTGGCCTGCCGGTACGTATCGTCAACGATGCGGCAATGCAGGCACTCGGCAGCTATCGGGGCGGCAAAATGCTGTTCTTGGGTCTGGGCACCGGTCTGGGGTCCTCGCTGATTGTGGACGGGCATATCGTGGCGATGGAGCTTGGTCACTTGCGGCGCAGTAAGCGGCATGATTATGAAGACATGCTCGGCAAGCGCGGCTACAAGCGCCTGGGCAAGAAGAAATGGCGGCGCAAGGTGCATGCCGTCGTCGAAGGCTTTCGCGCAGCACTGATGCCCGACGAAATCGTCATCGGCGGCGGACAGGCCGACCGGCTCAAGACGCTTCCACCGCGAAGCCGATTGGGCAATAACGCGGCGGCCTTTCTGGGCGGGTTTCGCCTGTGGGACACGTCGCCGCCGGCCAAGTCACCCAACACCTACAAGGATCTTTCATGACCGCGAGTTCGGCATTGCATCAACGCGGCAGGGAGTGGCGCGATTAATCGTTTATCCCATTTAGATCGCAATAATCATTCCAGTCCATTTCTACCATTTCTGCGACTTCACGATGGAACTCCAGGGTCAGGCACTTCAGTTCTTCGGGAGATTCAGATATCAATGTAAGCGTCAACTCCCACACCTCTATTCCCAAACGTATAGCCTCTTGTTCAAAGGCTGACTCAATACACATTTTTTTTTCGTCTTGACTCAGTCCCTGGACAGCGTCATTGAGCGATGAGTCGCCGTTGAAAAATTTGGAGAGCGCTAATTCTCGTCGTAAATCATCTGAGTTCATCAGTTCTTCCAGTCTTGTGAGACGTCCGGGATTTTTGCCTTGGCGTGGTAAGACGATTGACCATCGTCAGGCAGTTTTAGTCTCCTCGAACCAACCGAGAATCATTTGAGTAAAAAACAAATGCGCCGTATCCCACCAGCGTGTCCACCAATTGCCTGGCTCACCGTCCTCAAGTGCTATCAAGGGCCGGCTACCCAGTTTTTGTCCAGCATCGTACAGTTCCAGTTTTCCAAGGACGGTGCCCATAGCGATAGGTGCTTCGAGCGGTCCATCAATCTCTATGCGTGTCTCTAAATCCCGATTTTTATTCTTGGGCAAGGTGAGGGTCATGTCGTCCAGTAATCCCAGAGCGATCGATCGATTTTTACCTTTCCAGAGCGCAGACCACGTGAGTATTTCCCCGGCTTTTTTGTAGGTTTGAGTATCGTAGAAGCGAAAGCCGTAACCCATGAGTCTTTCTGTTTCTGCTGTGCGCTTTTGGGTACTGCTAGCGCCGAAAATCACACTGATCAAACGTCGCCCGCTTCGGTGGGACGAAGCCACCAGGCAATAGCCAGCCGCCTCGGTATGGCCGGTTTTCAATCCGTCGAAGCTTGCGTCGCGCCATAACAGTAGGTTGCGGTTGGCTTGGCGTATTCCATTCCAGGTGAAGTGTTTTTTGGCGTATAGCCCGTAGTAATCGCTACCTTCACTGATGATCGCACGAGCCAATGTTGCCATGTCCCGGGCAGATGAATAATGCTCTGGCTCCGGCAACCCTGTGGAATTCATGAAGTGCGTGTTGGCCATCCCCAGAGTAGTCGCGGTCGAGTTCATCATCCCGACGAAGACGCCTTCCGTTCCGGCCACATGTTCGGCGAGCGCAACGCTTGCGTCATTCCCCGAGTCGATGATCACCCCACTAAGCAAGTCGTGAACCGAAACCGAACTGCCGGGATCAAGAAACATGCGTGAGCCGCCGGTACGCCAGGCATTTTCGCTGACCGTGACCATGGCATCAGCGTTCATACGCCTGGCCTTGATTTCACGGCTGGAGACAAATGCCGTCATCATTTTCGTCAGGCTGGCTGGCGGTAGACGCCTATCACTGTTGTGGCTGGTAATAACGGTACCCGTTGCAGCGTCGATCAGTATCCAGGCTTTGGCGCCGAGCTTCGGCGCAGCAGGGATCATGGCCCCTCGGGTGTTATTGTCAGCCAGAGCAGGGTTAGCCCAGGCAAGAGGCGTTATTTCACAGAGAACGGTTAACAGGAACCGGAACAACAGGTATTTCACAAGCAAAAGGCCTTGGGTCAGCAGAAAGTGCTGCCACGCTAGCCCCCAGAGCTGGGGGGGCTCAAATTAAGCTGGATTAAGTTAAATTTAATGTTCAGTCATCAATGAGTACGTAGATCAGTCGGAAACCATCGGGCAGTGAATCAAAATACGGGTGCCACGACCGATGGCGGCCGGCTGGATATCCAGCGAGTAACCGTGCAATTTCACAATGGCAGCGACCAACGATAAGCCGAGGCCATGGCCGGGCTGCATACTGCTTGCTTCGCCTCGGTAAAGCCTGCGAATGACATGTGTACGGTCCGCCTCAGGTATTCCGGCCCCATCGTCGGCGACTTCAATGATGACCATTGAATTCTTGATGCTACCGCGCAATTTGATATATCCGCCCACCGGCGCAAACTTGATGGCGTTATCCAGCAAGTTGACCAATGCTTCGAACAGCAATGATGAGTCGCCATACAACTTGGGTAATTCACTGGTAATGTCCAGGGACAGTGTCTGAGATCGGTCTAACGCCAGCGGTTCATAAAATTCATGCGCCTGCTGCAACAGCGCCATGATCGGAAAAGGAGCAAAGGCCGAGCGGCGACGGATATCGTCGAGCTCGGCGACTCGAAGCAGTCCTTGAAAGCGCACCATGATTGATTCGCTTTCCTCAAGGGCCTGATTCAATGTTTGCTGGTGATCACTGTCCAGAGGCAATTGTTGGAGTTGATAAAGCCTTGCACGCAACCGTGTCAGTGGCGTTCGCAAATCATGGGCAACGCCATCGCAGACACTCTTGACCTCATGCATCAGTTGCTCGATATGGTCGAGCATTGTATTCACGGCGCTTGCCAGCATATCCAGTTCATCACGGCGGGCTGACAAGGGTAAACGCTCTGCCAAGTTGCCTGAAACTATACTTTCCGTACAAAGCTGCAAGCGTTTGACACGACGCAACGGTCGGCGTCGCAACAAACGCCAGCCAATTAACCCGGGAATCAGTGTTAACAAAAACCCCCACATCAAGGCCTGCTCAATAATCCCGCCCACGGCAGAAATCGAGCCGCCATCACGCGCCAGAATAAGAATATGCCCGTCGGGGCGGCGTGCTAACAGCGCATAACTGCTTCTGGTTTCTTTGTTGGGTAGTGCGATACTCAGTCCGCGCTCAAGATAATGAACCTTGCCATCATCGGGCAGACTGGAGCGAAGTTTGAGCAGGTCTCCGGCAACGTGTTGTCCATCGGAAGTGAACAATCCGTAAGCATCGATACCGGGCGTTGAATAGGCTTCACTGGCAGCCAGTTCCTTCACCAGTTTTTCGTCATCGATCTTTTGATAGTAATGGGCACGCTGCAGTAATGTTCGCTCTGCAACGGTTCCCAGATAGTGGGAGATTTCCCAGTACAACACGCCGGTAAAAAGTGCACCCCACGCTACAAAAAACAGCGCGTAGAAACCGATCAGTCGACTACCGGACGAGCGCCATTTCTCAGTCTTTGACAGCAAGGACATAACCGGCACCGCGTATTGTATGGATGGCGGGAGTGCCTTCGGCGCCTTCCAGCTTTTTGCGCAGCCGACCGATGTGGACATCAATGATGTTAGTCCCCGGGTCGAATCGATAACCCCAGACTTCTTCAAAAAGCATGGTGCGGGTGACCAGTTGGCCAGCACTGCGCATCAGGTAATTGAGCAGTTTGAATTCGGTTGGCAGCAGCAGGATATGTTCGTCATTTCGAGACAGTTTGTGCTCGACCAGGTCCAGTCGCAGGTTTCCGTAAGTGAGTTGCGGATGGCTTGCATCGGTACTGGTACGCCGAAGCAATGCGTCAAGACGCGCAACCATCTCGATAGCAGAAAAGGGTTTCGTCAGATAGTCATCGCCGCCCGCGCGAAGCCCTTGGACGCGCTCATCTACATCCGAAAGCGCACTGATCATCAAGACGGGCGTATTAATCCCCAGACTACGCAACGTACTGACAATCGTCAGTCCATCAAAGTCGGGAAGCATCCGATCCAGGGTAATGGCGTCGTAACCTCCTGCAATCGCCAGGGCCAGGCCGTCTCGACCGGTAGCGGCCCATCTTGAACTGAACCCATGGCGTTGGAGTTCAGCAATGATGACTTCCGCCGTCACCTTGTCGTCCTCTATGACCAGTGCGCAACTCATAACTTCCTCCATTAGTACCTGTTTTCGGGCAATTGCGACGCAATGTCGACAGCCAATGCAGGCGTACCCTAGTGACCAACGATCCCGCCGAACATTAAATATTTCTTAACCCACCTTAACCCCGTCGCCAGTTAAAGCACGGATATATTCGCCACAACAACGGATCAATCGCACTGAAAGGATGAAAGATGTGACCCCTTATCTGGCTTTCTTTTTACTGACGTTCGGCTTGGTGTGTACCTACGCGACATGGGCCGCACAGACTACTAGCGAGAATTAACTGAGCCGGCGGTTGAGTTGTCTGTGTGATAAGGCACGTAAGTATTAGTTGGAAATCGTGCAGGCCAGCCCGCTGATGAAAATTAACAGCAAGGTATGTGGGGTGGCGTACAGACCTGATTTTGAACGTGGGGAATAGTCAAAGGTGAGGTACGAGGACTACGGCATGAGTCGCAGTACTACCACTTGATTAGAGGTATCGACATGTCGGTTCCCTACCACAGGCTATTTCATTTCCTGCTATACAGCCCCGTGTTCGTTCACGCACCTGAAAGCAACGAAGCGCGGCTCGTCCAGCGCCTGATTGACGCAATTGGCGAATATGACTATCGAACCGATGTCGTGCCCACGCCGACCGGTGCCAAGGTCGCGGCAGAGACGGATATGGGGATCGGTTGCTTTCTGCTGTCTATCGACGGCCCGGAAGAGTCTGCGATTCAGGCGCTCATCAACACCATCAGACATGAGCGCGGGCTTGATACGCCCATCTACCTGATGAGCGAATTGAAAGGTCTGGAGTCGCTATCACTCGTTCCGTTGGGCGAGGTCACCGGATACGTCTATCTCGACCATGAAACGCCAGCCTTTTCGGCAAAGGAAACGATTTTCGCGCTGGAGCGCTATGCCACCGGGTTAAAGCCACCGTTCTTCGGTGCCCTGATGGACTACGACTACGAAGGCAACCAGATGTGGACCTGTCCGGGTCACCAGGGCGGTGCTTTCTACCGGCGAAGCCCGGCTGGACGTCTCTTTATCGAGCATCTGGGCGAAGCAGTGTTTCGTAACGACATCGACAACTCGGTGCCCGAAATGGGCGATCTGCTGACACACGTCGGTCCGGCGCTTGCCGCGCAGATGGCGGCGGCAAAGGTCTTTGGCGCCGATCGCACTTACTTCATCCTCAACGGAACCTCGACGTCGAACAAGGTCGTGACCGCGGCGCTGCTAAAGCGTGGCGACCTTGTGTTATTCGATCGCAACAACCATAAATCGAATCATCAAGGGGCGCTGCAACTGGCCGGTGCGATCCCGATTTACCTCGAAACGGACCGCAACCCACAGGGCCTCATCGGCCCAATCGATTACGACGCACTGGACGAAACGAAGTTGCGTGAGCAAATCCGCAACCATCCACTGGTCACCGACCCAGAGGCATGGAAACGTGAGCGGCCGTTCCGCCTGGCCATCGTCGAGCAATGCAGTTATGACGGCACGATCTATAACACTGGTAGCCTGATCGAACGAATCGGCCACCTGTGTGAGTACGTCCACTTCGACGAAGCGTGGGCGGGTTTCATGAAGTTTCACCCGTTATTTGCCGGGCATTTTGCGATGGGGCTGGAGAACCTCGACGCCGATAGTCCCGGCATTGTCGCTACCCAGTCAACTCACAAGCAACTGGCCGGCTTCTCGCAGGCCTCGCAAATTCATGTGCGCGACGAGCATATCAAGGGGCAAGCGCGACGCACCGGACATCGACGGTTCAACGAGATGTTCATGCTGCACTGCTCGACCTCGCCGTTCTATCCACTGTTTGCCAGCCTTGATGTCGATGCTCAGATGCATAAGGGGCGCAACGGCTTGGTGCTTTGGGACGACGCGATCCGCATCGGTATTGAAACGCGTAAAAAGCTACGCACGTTAAAACACCAATTTGCGGAGACTGCCAAGGGCGATGCCAGTGATTGGTTCTTCGATCCGTTCGTGCCCGATGTGGTGACGATCACAGATTCCAGGTTCAGCCCGCTACTTGATGGCGTGCGCTGGGAGGATATCCCCACCGACGTGCTTGCGCGCGAGCCCGCGTGCTGGGCTCTGGTCCCGGATGCTCGCTGGCATGGTTTCCGGCACGCGGCGCCGGACTGGGCGATGACTGATCCGAACAAGCTGACGCTGATCACGCCTGGCTTCGACCGTAAGACCGGGGCGTACAGCGATACCGGCATCCCGGCGACGCTGTTGGCCGCCTACCTGCGCGAGAACAATATCGTGCCGGAAAAATGCGACCTCAATAGCATTCTCTTCCTGCTGACTCCCGCCGTTGAGGCCGGCAAGTGCGCGTCATTGATTTCTAGGCTGGTGGCGTTTAAGCACCTGTACGACACAGACGCGGTGCTCGAAGCGGTGCTGCCGACAACGCTTGCGCGCTATCCGCAGCGTTACGCCGGTTACACGCTGCGGCGCCTGTGCGACGAGATGCATGGTTTCTACCGCAAGCACGACATCGCGTCCCTGCAAAGGCTGTGCTTTCGCGGCGAGCACTTTCCAGAGCAGGCTATGTCGGTCGCCGACGCCACCGAGGCGTTCGTCGGCAACCGCGTCGACTACCTGCCGCTGTCCGAGTGCAAGGGGCGTATTTCGGCAACGCTGGCACTCATTTATCCACCTGGGATCGGCATTGTTGTACCCGGCGAACGGTATGACGATCGGGCGCAGCCGATGCTCGACTACTTTCTCGTGTTCGAAGAGGCGTTCAATCGGTTCCCTGGCTTCGAGTTCGAGGTACAGGGCGTTTATGCCGATGATGTCGACGGCCGCGTTGTTTTCCACACCTATGTCGTGCAGGAGTCAACATGAGCGGCTTCTCACCGAACGTGCCCGGGATTCTCTATCGACGTCGGGTGCTTGTAGTGCATAACGGTACTGGCGCCGAGAGTGCCGGTCGTCACGCGACAGCGGCGCTGATCGACGCGTTGAAAGATCGCGATATCGATGTCATTGACGCCACTTCGGAAAGCGACGCGATAGCCCAACTCAGTATGCATTCGCTATTACAGGCAGTACTGGTCGATTGGGACCTTGCTGGTTCAAAAGATCACAAAAGTGCCCGGCACGTTATTGCTGCGGTGCGTGCACGTTCAGAGCGCCTGCCGATCTTTCTACTGGCCGCCAACGGCTCGGTGAGCGAAATGTCTGCCGATGTGCTCTCGCAGGTCAACGATTATGTTTGGCTGTTCGAGGATACGAAGAGTTTCCTTGGCGGCAGAATTGTCGCAGCGATCGATCGCTACCGCGCAACGCTGCTGCCGCCGATGTTCAAAGCGCTCGCCAGCTTCGCCGGCCAGTACGAATACTCATGGCACACTCCCGGGCATGCGGGTGGCACCGCATTTATGAAGCACCCGACAGGTCGCGCCTTTGTGGAATTTTTTGGCGAGGAGTTGTTTCGCTCGGATTTGTCGATTTCGGTTGCAGAGGTTGGCTCCTTGCTTGATCACTCGGGCGCCATCGGGGAGGCAGAGCATAACGCTGCGCGGGTGTTTGGCGCCGATCGAACTTACTTCGTCACCAACGGCTCCTCGACGTCCAATCGCGTGATTCTGATGTCGAGCGTGACGCGTGACCAGATCGCACTGTGTGATCGCAATTGCCACAAGTCTGTCGAGCACGCGATGACGTTGTCTGGGGCGATACCGACCTACCTGATGCCGGTGCGTAATTATCTGGGGTTGATCGGTCCCATCCCGGCATCACGACTTACGGCCACGTCGGTCGCCAAGAGCATTGCGGCCAACCCTCTGGTTACCGAACTGATATCCCCCTCAGCCGTTCACGCAATCATCACGAACTCAACCTACGACGGTTTGTGCTACGACGTCGAGCGGGTCGAGACGTTGCTTGGCAAGTCAGTCGATCGGCTGCATTTTGACGAAGCCTGGTATGGCTACGCACGTTTCAATCCACTGTATTCAGGGCGTTACGCGATGCGTGGCGACCCCAAGACACCCCGTCCCGATGGGCCAACGATTTTTTCGACCCAGTCGACTCACAAGTTGCTTGCCGGGCTCTCCCAAGCCTCTTATATCCATGTGCGTGACGGCCGCCGGCCAATTGCGCATGGACGCTTTAACGAAGCATTCATGATGCATGCCTCGACATCCCCGCAGTACGCCATCATTGCCTCAAACGACGTAGCGGCGGCGATGATGGACGGTCCCGGCGGCAAGGCTCTCACGGATGAAACTATTGCTGAGGCGATTGCCTTTCGTCAGACGCTGGCGCGATTGAACGCTGAATTCACAGCGAAGGGCGATTGGTTTTTCAATGCCTGGCAACCGGAGACCGTCAATGAAGGCACGGGGCACAAGAGAACGCCATTTCATTTGGCGGACCCTAAACGTCTAGCATGCGATCCAGCGGCCTGGGTGCTGCATCCGGGCGAAGCGTGGCACGGTTTCGACGATCTCGAGGACGGTTACTGCATGCTCGATCCGATCAAAGTATCGGTGGTCACTCCTGGCATGGGCCGGGACGGCAAGCTGAGTGCAACGGGCATTCCGGCATCACTCCTCGCTGCGTACCTGGACGCGCAAGGGATCGTGGTGGAAAAGACCACCGACTTCACCAGTCTTTTCCTTTTTTCGATGGGGGTGACGCGTGGCAAGTGGGGAACCCTGATTAACGCGCTCCTGGGTTTTCATCGAGACGTCCTCGCCAACACACCACTGGAGCTATCAATCCCGGCGTTGGTCGCCGCTCATCCTCAGCAGTACGGCCTGCTGGGTCTCGGCGACCTCGCTGAGGCGATGTTTGCTGCGGTGAAAAAGCACAAGACAACCGAGTTGATGTCAGCGGCATTTGGGGTATTGCCGGTGCCCGTCCTGTCACCGGTCAGCGCGTACGAACTCCTCGTTAACAACCGTGTGGAGTCGCTGCCACTGGACCAGATTGCGGGTCGCACCGTTGCAACCGGCGTGGTGCCGTATCCCCCAGGAATACCGTTGCTGATGCCCGGAGAAAATATGGGTATAGCAACAGGCCCAATGCTCGGCTACCTGAAAGCCCTCGAGGCATTTGATGCTGAAATGCCGGGCTTTTCCCACGACACGCATGGCGTTGAAGTCGTCGGCGGCCGCTATCAGATTTTGTGTATTACTGAGGATTGATCCCATGAAAGCAGCCACAGCAGCGGGCGTTATTCCGGATTCTGGCGCCTCAACCGCTTCGACGAACGTACCCGCCAAGAACAAGCTGGGTATGCTCTCCATGACCCTGTTGGTGATCGGCGCAATGGTGGGGGGAGGGGCCTTCAACCTGCCACAGAACATGGCACAACATGCCGGGTTGGGCGCGGTACTTATCGCCTGGCTGGTTTCCGGGCTCGGGATTTTCTTTCTGGCCCGAACTTTCCAGGTGCTTGCCGACATCAAGCCTGAGATTACCGCCGGCATCTACATGTACTCGCGTAAGGGCTTCGGCAAGTTCGCCGGATTTCAGGTCGCTTGGGGTTACTGGCTCTCGTCCGCCTTCGGCAATGTTGGCTTCGCGGTACTGCTGATGGACACACTCAACTACTTCTTTCCTCCTTATTTTGAGGGCGGGAATACGTGGTTGGCGATTTTGATCGGATCCAGCGTCTTCTGGATACTGAACTGGCTCGTATTACGCGGCGTCAAAAGTGCGTCGGCCCTTAACGTGATCGGCACGATTGCCAAGTTCGTCCCGATCGCAGTCTTCCTCGGCGTTGTCGTGATATCGATGAAAGCAGGCCTGTTCACGACCGACTTCTGGGGCAATGTAAGCGATAACGTGTCGGGTGGTAAGCCGCTGGGTAACCTGCTGGAGCAGGTCAAGAGCACCATGCTCGTGACGCTGTGGGTCTTCATCGGCATAGAAGGCGCAGTGGTGATGTCCGACGAGTCGGATGCCAAGACCGTGAGCCGAGCAACGTTGATGGGGTTCTTCGTTACGTTGCTACTGTACGTCCTTATTTCCGTGCTGCCCTTTGGGATCATGACCCAGGCTCAGTTGTCGGTTATCGCGCCACCGTCCATGGCGGCGATTCTCGGCTCGATTGTCGGCAAATGGGGCGAGTATTTCGTTAATGGTGGGGTCTTGATTTCGGTTCTTGCCTGCTGGCTGGTTTGGACGATGCTCGTCGCAGAACTGCCCTGGGCCGCGGCGAAGGACGGGACATTTCCCCAAGCGTTCGCCGTGACCAACAAAAAGGGTTCGGCCTCTGTTTCGCTGTGGGTTTCCACCGTCGTTATGCAAGCCGTGATGATTCTGATGTTCTTCTCGAACAACGCCTGGAACGTGATGCTTTCCATCACTGGCGTGATGATTTTGCCGGCTTACATTGGTGCCACCGGCTTCTTGTGGAAAATCATGGTCAATGGCAGTTACCCGCCAACCGCAAAAATTGGCAGAACCACAGCGCTGGTCAGTAGCGTGCTGGGCACGGTCTACGGATTCTGGCTGGTGTACGCGGCGGGCCTCGAATACATGATTGCCGGTGCAGTGTTCTTCGCCATTGGCAACCTCGTTTTCATCTGGGCTCGCAAAGAGCACGCGCCGACTGAGCCGGTGTTCAAAAAGGTCGAGATGATTGTTGCCGCGGTGCTTGTGGTCCTTGGCGTGTTGGCGATGTGGATGCTGTTCAGCGGGCATCTGACGCAAGTCTATTCGCCTTGAGTAAGGTCGCACCGTACACCCATTCGAAAAACGGCAACTGACACGTCGCCCTTGCAAGAGGCATGGGCCGAACAGATCAGCCTTCAGAGAGGGTGGCTAACTCACAAGCGGGAGCTTTCAATGAAAAGTTCATATCTTGCGTTTGTAGCGCTTTTTACCTCGACATTTTGCTTGGCGGCTCCACTCGATGGCGCCGCCCTCTACCAAAATAACTGCGCCCAATGCGACGGCGAGCGTGGAATGGGTGGGACCGTTGGCATGGGCAACATGACGCCAGGCGCGAGCGGGACAATGGCTGGGAAGGGCATGATGAACGGCACGTCCGGCAAAGGCGGCTCGCAAATGATGGGGCTCAAAGCACCGAAGCTTGTCGGTGATGCCAGCGCCTGGGAGCCTGAACTATTCGAACGCGCGGTGCTTCAAGGGATCGATGATGAAGGCCAGCCACTGAACAAAGTCATGCCTCATTGGGGCTCGTCGAGCTTCAGATCCGACCATGGAACTGCGCCCACCAAAGAAGAAGTCGACGCCATTCAGCATTATTTGCAAGCACAGAAATAGCAGGGCAAGCCGATCTGCGTTGTGTTACCGGCTGCGCAAGCAGGCCCTCCACACATCGCAGCCCTCGGGTTTCTCGCAGGAAGGGAAAATATGATGGACATGAACACGCAAGACACGCACGCGCCCCTATTAGACCGTCAAACCAAACCGGTAGCCCCTGGCACAACGATCTACACCTGCCCGATGCACCCGGAAGTACGACAGAACGGTCCTGGCGCCTGCCCCAAATGCGGAATGACGCTGGAGCCAACCACCCCTGCCGTTGAGGAGTCCGAAAATCCGGAGTTAGAAGACTTCAGCCGCCGTTTCTACTGGACCTTGCCGCTGAGCATAATGGTTGCAGTACTCGCGATGATCGGCCCCCACCTGCAGTGGTTCGATATGGCCTTGCAGAGCTGGATAGAGCTGGCGCTGACTTTGCCAGTGGTGCTATGGGCAGGCCTGCCGTTCTTCAGAAGGGCAGTGCAATCGGTTCTGCACGCCAGCCCGAACATGTGGACATTGATTGGCCTCGGCACGTCGGCGGCGTTCGTCTACAGCGTAGTCGCGACTGCAGTGCCTGGGGTATTTCCGGCATCGTTCGTGGCGATGGGGCGTGTCTCGGTGTACTTCGACGCTGCAGCCATGATCATTTCGCTCACGTTGTTGGGCCAGGTGCTTGAGCTCAAAGCTCGATCGAAAACCGGCGCGGCCATCAAGTCCTTACTCGGCCTGGCACCCAAGACCGCGCGCCGTATTGCTGCCGACGGTAGCGAAGCGGATGTGGCGCTGGCCAGCGTACGCCAGGGCGACCAGTTGCGTGTTCGCCCTGGCGAGAAAGTGCCGGTGGACGGCGAAGTGGTCGAAGGCGCCAGCGCAGTCGATGAATCAATGCTCACCGGCGAACCTATGCCGGTGAGCAAAGGTGTCGGCGACAAACTGATTGGCGCCACCCTCAACACAAGCGGCGCACTGGTGATGCGCGCTGAGAAGATCGGCGCGGACTCCGTGCTTGCCAGCATTGTGCAGATGGTCTCGCAAGCACAGCGTTCGCGGGCTCCGATGCAGAGCATGGCTGACACCGTGGCCCGCTATTTCGTTATCACGGTCATCGGCATCTCGATACTGACCCTTTTTATATGGGGGCTGTTCGGGCCCACTTCGGCCGGGGAATCGAGCTGGGTCTACGGGCTGATCAATGCCGTGGCGGTTCTGATCGTTGCATGCCCCTGCGCCCTGGGTTTGGCTACGCCGATGTCGATCATGGTCGCCAGTGGCAGGGCTGCGACGCAGGGCGTGCTGTTCAGAGACGCCGCGGCTATCGAGAACTTCTGCAAGGTCAATACGTTGATCGTCGACAAAACCGGAACCCTGACAGAGGGCAGACCGCGATTTGACCGTGTTGTCGCCGCCGAGGGCACTACGGAGGAGGAAGTGCTAAAACTGGCCGCCAGCCTCGATCAAGGCAGCGAGCATCCACTCGCGACGGCCATCGTAAATGCTGCGCGCGAGCAGGGTATCGCCTTGGACAAAGCAGAAGACTTC
This sequence comes from Pseudomonas sp. 43NM1, assembly GCF_002836905.1. NCBI lineage: Bacteria > Pseudomonadati > Pseudomonadota > Gammaproteobacteria > Pseudomonadales > Pseudomonadaceae > Pseudomonas > Pseudomonas sp. 43NM1. The sequence goes on from NZ_MKGS01000002.1 coordinate 84,092, forward strand.
GAGTCGAGCACCGGCATCGGCGTGCGCGGCCGGGTTGGGGGCAAGACCCTGGCCTTGGGTAACGCTGCGCTGATGACGCAACTGAAGATCTCGGTGGACAGTTTAAGAGAGCAGGCCGAGGCACTCAGAGCCGAAGGTGCCAGTGTCATGCTGCTGGCGGTGGACGGCGAGGCCGCGGGCCTGTTGGCAGTTTCAGACCCTGTGAAGGCCAGTTCCGCCGCGGCACTGGAGGGGCTCAAAGTCGCCGGCATTCGCGTCATCATGGCCACGGGTGATAGCCTGACCACCGCCAAGGCGGTTGCCGCGCGATTGGGAATTGATGAAGTGCACGGAGGAGTCACGCCGGCTGACAAACTCGCGCTGGTGGAAAAGCTGCAACGCGAAGGGTGCGTCGTCGCAATGGCCGGAGACGGCATCAACGATGCCCCGGCATTGGCCAAGGCCGACGTAGGCGTAGCAATGGGAACAGGCACGGACGTGGCCATGAACAGCGCCCAGATTACCCTGGTCAAAGGCGACCTGCGCGGCATCGCCCAGGCACGTATGATTTCGGAGCAGACGGTCACCAACATGAAGCAGAACCTGGGGTTCGCGCTTGTCTACAATGCGCTCGGGATACCTTTGGCCGCCGGTCTGTTGTTCCCGATCACCGGTTGGTTGTTATCACCGATGGTCGCCGCGTTTGCCATGAGTCTAAGCTCATTGTCGGTGGTAACCAATGCGTTGCGGTTACGTCGATGAGGTTCTACCTTGGATTGCACAACAAGGGGCGTCGCTCGCCCGTTCAATACGCTGATCGGACGAGCAACCTTGGCTGGGTTTCAACAACCTCCGATTTGTCTTGCACTTATTTCTCTCGCTCTATGACGGTTTCAATCACCCAATAGCCAGTACGCCCATAGTGGTTGTACAGATTCGACTCTCGTTCTCGGTTCAACTGGTGTGACGAATCATAAGGAGGCGATGCCTTGATCGACGCACAGTCGAGGTCGACAGTGACGGATTTGTCCAGCCAACGGATCCCATCGATCCACTCGGGAGCAATCAAAACCTTGTGTCCGAGCCACCAGTTGCTGGTGTTGATCACAAGGTATTGAATCGCCCAGGTCTCTTCATCGATCAGCAGACTCTCCACGTGTCCCACTTCGCCATCAGTGGCTTTGATGTGATAGCCGATAACGGCTTTGCAACTGCGTAAATTCGGGTCGTCATCGGCATGGCGCGCACGTTCAGCTTTTGCACTTTGTTCGCGAGCGTTTTCCTCTTGGACTTGGCTACCCGGAAGTCCAAAGCCTCCTGGGTATATCCCGGCCCAGTAATATGGATAACTGTAGTAGCCGAGGTATTTCATTTCGTGCTGTCGAGAGATCGGTTTATCGGTATCGATATCGGGACTGCATTTGACTTGTTCCTTGGTAATCGCGACGTGCAAACGCCGCAGCGCCCACTCGGGACGTTGAATGGCTAAAGGAGTAATCAGTACCTTGCGGCTGGCGAGCCAGTCACCGGTCTCGACGACGAAGTAACGGATCACCCACGCGTCATTATCGAAATAGAAGTCTTTGACTTCGCCGATGTCACCATCGGTGGCGGCAATGGTGTAATCCTCCAAGTCATGCATGCTTCGTAACATAGGACTGTCCTTTGTGGAGCACCGATCAATGTCCTCGGCACATGGAAACGCTGCAGGTCGAGTATTCGACTTGGCCAAGGACACTGTGCGCGTTACACCACTTAGCGTCTGTTCGGTGACGCACGCTGCCGAACCGAAACTGCAAAGTCATGATGGTTCAGCTGTAAGAATCGAAAGACCGAAAATGGAAGGCATTTTGCTGAAGATTGATTCACGGGAGACTTAGCTTTTCCTTGGCGCGTTTACGTCAGAGGGGGGCGGTGCAGAAGCCTGAACGTTGGCTGCCAGTGCAATGCGCGCCAATGCAGGAATGGATTTGGAATGAGTTCGGGTCATGATCGAGGCACGGTGATTTTCAACAGTGCGTTGACTGATCCCGAGTTCGACCGCGATGTTTTTGCTCGGATGGCCTGCTAACACCATGTCCATGATTTGCCGCTGCCGTAAGGTTAGGCTGTCTATGTAATGAGCCGCTTCCTGAGTCCAGGCCAATTTTTTATTTGCATCGTGTGAGTGTTCCAACGCTCTCGCAATGCTTTGAAGTACCTCGATACGACCAAATGGCTTTTCGATAAAATCCGACGCGCCAGCTTTCATGGCATCCACGGCGATTGAAACGTCACTGCTACCGCTGATCATGACCGCAGGCAAGTCGTCACCGTTGCGCCTCAAACGATGCAAGAGTTCAAGACTCGCCATTCCTGGTAAGTGAGCATCAACCAGCAAACATGTATGGAGACCAGGCGAGTAATCCGCAAGGAAGGCCTCGCATGACGCATAGTCCTGTACGTGGTAGTCGCTTGATTCAAGTACGCCGCGGATCGTGTCTCGAAAAAGATCGTCGGCGTCGACCACGAATATGGTTGATGGCACAGGATTGCAGGACTCGCTGTCTTCGAGTAGCTCATCATTAACAGTGGTTAAACATTGCTGGGCGAGCAGCGAAGCAATAACGAAAATGATCTCTTTGAGCTTTGCCGGTTTGTTGAGCTGAGTACAGTGTTCAAACGCTACGTCACGGGAAGTCTGTCTTGAAATATCACCGGTCAGAACGATCGCTGGAATGCGGCGATGCAGTTTTTTTCGCAACTGAGTGATCATTTGTAAGCCATTGCTCGAACCAGGCAAATTGAAGTCCGCCAGTATCAAGTCCGGCTGCACACCACCGTGCGTGACGCTATCCAAGGCGGTTGCACCGTCGATGGCCATTGCCACCTGATAACCTTCCGACTTGAGCAGGTTGCCCAGCAATTCGAGCAATTCGGCGTCATCCTCGACTATCAGTATCATTCCATTTTTAGTCACGGAGCCTGGTTCTTGTGGTTTGCCATCCTGAATGGCAATTGGCAGGGTTGCGCATTCACGGGATAACGCGACATCAATGGAAAACGTCGATCCTTTTGCGAAACTCGATTGCGCACGCAATCGATGCCCCAACACAGCACACAAACGCTTAACGATAAGTAAAGCGGCGCCACTTTCCTGGCCTGGATTGTCGGTAGGGTCTTGCTCCTCGATCAGTGAATCGAGCACCGACGACTCCATGCCTATGCCGGTATCCCAGACTTCAATACTGAGCCACCCGCCGTGGCGACGGCAGCCCAACAGTATCCGACCTTCGTGGGTGTACTTCAGCGCGTTGGAAAGCAAGTTGCGCAATATTTGCTCCAGCAGGCGCGGATCACTTTCCACTGAGAGATGACAGGGGACTACCTTCAGTTTCAGGCCTTTAGCACCTGCCTTGTAGCTGAATTCGTCAGCGAGTCGATCCAGCAGGTGACTCACTCGGAAACTCACGGGAGTTGCCTGAACCGTGCCGGTTTCGATGTGGTTGATATCCAGAAGGGCATTTAACATTCCGGACATCGCGCCCACGGTTTCGCCGATCCTGACCGTCAGCTTGCGGGGTTGCTCGTCGTTCAGAATGTCCAGCAGCAGCCCTTGCAACAACTTGAGAGTTTGCAGAGGCTGGCGCAGATCATGACTGGCGCAAGCGAGAAAACGTGAGCGAGTGGCTGTCGCCAGTTCCGCTTTCTGCATCGCTTTTTCAAGCGCTTGTGTGATCTGTTTTTTGTCGCAGATGTCGGTGAAGGTGATAACTACCCCATCACCAAAACTATCCTGTTGGCTGTAGGGTGAAATTCGACGGGTAAAACTCACTCCACTGCGTGATTCGACTTCCCGCTCCAGTGGAGTCTTATCACGCATGACGGTTCTGGCATCTTCCAAAAGGTTGGAATCACTGGCCAGTGGGCGCAAGTCAGCCAACGGTCGTCCAATGTCCTGGGCAAGAATGTTGAACAAGGACTGACTCGCCGGGGTGAACAGGCGAATATTCAAATCTTCGTCTAACAGAATCGCTGCAATGTTGATGCTGTACAGCACGTTCAGAGACACCACGGCGGCTGCTCGTTGCTGTTCGAGTGAGGAACGAAGTTGTTCGTTCATCTCTATAAGCTCATTGTTCAGCGAGCGCATTTGGTCAAGGGATTCAGTCGCGTCGCGAGAGTCCGATTGTTTCTCTGAGTTCAGCGTTGAAGCGTCGGCTGAAGGGGATGGCGCTATCACCTTGGGCTTGGCCGTTCCAGCGTCGAGTGGAAGGCGAACGGGCATTGTGATGTTCCGCAGCAATGCATTCCGAAGGAATACGTCTTTAAATCCTACTCTCCTTCAGGGGCGACGCAACGTCCACCTTGGCGAAGCCGTGTGGATTGACGACTTTGTAAATTGCATACGCGGCGAACCTCTAAAAATATCCCGCCTTTGTTGCTTGGCGAGCGCGCTTATCGCGATGGGTTTCGCGGCAGTTCTCAGACCAGCGGTCATCGCTGGGCGCCTCATTCGCAAAGGCCACTGAGTAGTTTCCGAGCCTTCTGCCTTATCTCAAAACCGAATAGGCTGATTATTCTGCATCGGCAGAGCGTGCTTACCTATTCAGGCATGAAGGAGTGACACCATGAAAAAACTCATTCTAAACACGTCTTTAATCGTGGCTTTGGGGATGACCGCCGGTTGCAGCCATCACCAACAGGAGATGGATGCGAGGCTGAGCAGCGCCGAAGACATGGCGACAGCGGCCAGAGTGCATGCGGACGAGTCAGCGATAAAGGCGGATCAGGCGTTGCGGGCAGCCCTAGAGGCAAAAAAATCGGCGGACGAAGCCAATGAACGGGCGCAGCTGATGCTCAAAAAAGCCGGTCGTGCCAATTAATCAAAGGCGCATTTCAACTCAATGGAATGGCACAGCGATGAAAATAATCTTTTTGCTTGGTGTGCTGTGTGCGTGCCTTGCTGGCTGTGGGCATACGCCGACTCAAAAAACAGTGATTACGCCGGACTCGATCGAAAACCTCAATCAGTCCCGGATCAAGGTGCCGGTCCCCGCCAGGGATGGCGTCGCTGCCAGGACCAAAGCATTGGCCGGCTTCGAAGGCCACGGCTGGGTGTTCGACCCGCTATACGCGACCGCGGTGAATACCGATGGTCGTGATCTGGCCGTGTGTGGTTTCGCTCGCCAGCAAGGAACGAAAAACTCGGTTTACTTCGCCTATTACAGCGGCGAACTGATCGTTTCCGATGACAAGGCGCCTTTTGGCGTCAGTGTCGAAAATGAATTTCTGGCGATGATTTGTTCCCACTCCTGAGTAGTACTGCCACGCACGCGCTTTGGCATGACGACGAGTAAGTTTGTGCATGCCTGTTGGCCAGTTTTTCGATGGCTTCAACCGAGAGCATAGGTAGTTTCCGAGGCTACTCACAGGCGAATCAGACGACTAACTTGATTGATAGTGCCAGTACGCAGCCGCAACTAGCGTTGAGGCACCAGGCAATGATTGACTCATGGTCCTGTTGCATACATTGCACAGGCGAGCACTTCACTTGGTATTGAAATCATGAAAACGGATAAGGAACTAAAAAAAGACATCCTTGAGGAGCTGCGCTGGGAGCCCTCGGTCAATGCCGAACAGATCGGGGTCGAGATCAAGGACGGCATCGTGACCCTTACTGGGCATGTCAACAGCTACGTTGAAAAATGGGCCGCTGAACAAGCCGCCCAGAAAGTGTCTGGTGTTCGCGCGCTAGCAGTAGAAATGGACGTAAAGCTGCCAGGCCCGAGCCAGCGTAACGATGCCGATATCGCGCGCTCAGCCGAAAATGTCTTGGAATGGACAAGTAACCTGATCAAGGAGTCGATCAAGATTAAGGTTGAAGACGGCTGGGTGACTTTGGCCGGTGATGTTGAATGGGAATACCAGCGCCGCGAAGCTGTAGGCGCAATCCGCAACCTGATGGGCGTCAAGGGGGTCAGTAACAACATTTTGATTAAGTCCACGGCATCGGCGAGAGGGGTGAAGGCTGAAATAGCTGAGGCGCTTAAACGTCGGGCCATTATTGACTCGCAAAAGATAACGGTCGATGTCCAAGGCGCCGATGTGACCCTATCCGGAACTGTCGACAACTGGGCTGAGCGCGAGTTAGCAGCGCATTCAGCCTGGAGTACAGCGGGTGTCAAAAATGTGCAAAACAATATCATCGTCTCCTTCTGACTTTAACGCAGTGCCCGGCAGAGGTCGTGTGCCTTGCACTTCATGCGCACAATCAGGAGTACTCGATCATAGATTAGCCAGTGGTATCGATTCGGGAATGGAGTTCATCAACAGCATCAATTGGTCGGATACCGAGCTGCCAATTGGCGGTATCAAGCACTCCGGATACGGGCGTGAGTTGGGTGAGGCAGGTATTCAGACCTTCGTGAATAAAAAACTGGTGCGTTACGCATTTATCGCCCCGCCGATCTGACCGCAAAGGACGTTTTCGCCTTCAACTCTCTCAATTGTCTTGGGAGCCTACGGGGCAACTGAAGAGGAATATTCCATGAGTCTGAAAATGCGAGCAGCCGTTGTCGAGCAATTTGGGCAACCGCTGGTGATCAGAGAGTGTGACGTCCCTGTCGCCGGGGCAGGGCAGATCCTGGTCAAGACCGAAGCCTGTGGTGTTTGCCACACCGATCTTCACGCCGCTAGAGGCGACTGGCCGCTCAAGCCAGCTGTCCCTTTTATTCCGGGGCACGAAGGTATCGGTGTCGTGACCGCAATCGGTGAGGGGGTCACGACCGTAAAGGTGGGCGAGCGAGTGGGAGTGCCATGGCTTTACTCGGCCTGCGGGCACTGTGAGTACTGTCTGACCGCTTGGGAGACCGTATGTGCTCAAGCACAGTTTGGTGGCTACACGAAGAACGGCGGCTTTGCCGAATACATCCTGGCAGACCCGAACTACGTCGCTCACATTCCACCGGGCCTTGATCCAAGGGAAGCGGCGCCGATCATTTGTGCCGGCGTCACGACCTACAAAGGCATCAAAGAGACCGGTGCCCGGCCGGGGCAATGGATCGCTATCTCTGGCGTGGGCGGACTGGGTCACTTGGCTGTTCAGTATGCCAAAGCCATGGGGCTGCGCGTCTGCGCCGTGGATATTGATGACCGCAAACTGGCCCATGCCACCAGGCTTGGTGCCAATGCCGTGGTTAATGCAAAAAATGGCGATCCGGTCGAAGCGGTGAAGGAGGCTACCGGTGGTGGCGCCCATGGCGTGCTGATCACGGCACCTTCGCTCAGTGCCTTCAAACAGGGCGTCGGTATGACGCGCAAACACGGGACTTGCGTGCTGGTGGGCTTACCGCCGGGTGAGTTTCCTGTGCCGTTGTTCGACGTGGTCGCCAATTGCATCACCGTACGAGGCTCCTTTGTAGGCAATCGTCAGGACATGGCCGAAGCGTTGGCCTTTGCTGCTCAGGGCAAGGTCAAGGCCGACATTGAATTGCAGCCGCTATCGGCGATCAACCAGATTTTCGAGCGACTCGAACACGGTGATGTGCCATCGCGAGTGGTCATCGATTTCAGTGCGGTTTGAAAGAGTGGCAACGCATGAACATGTTCAGTTCCGAGCCTGTGCTGATAGGCCGCCAAACCGCTCTGCTGACCGTTCGGCAGATGGCGGATGCGGATCGACTATCGGTCGCTGCCGGTATCTCGCTTTTTGAATTGATGGCCAATGCCGGTGCGGCAGTGGCCCACGAAATCCAGCATCACTGGACACCCCGTCCCGTAGTGGTGTTGTGTGGGCCAGGCAACAACGGAGGTGACGGGTTCGTCACCGCACACTGGCTGGCCGAAGCGGGCTGGCCGGTGAGGGTTGCAATGTTGGGCAGCCGATTCAGCCTTAAAGATGAGGCGAGGCAACATTCATTGCGCTGGAAGGGGGACGTCGAAGCGTTGAGTCCCTCGGTGCTCGAAGGTGCGGAATTGATCGTCGATGCGTTGTTTGGCGCCGGTCTCAGTCGTCCGCTGGAAGGCCAGGCGCTGGAAACGCTGGCTGCCGTCAGCCTTGGCTCCGTGCCCATTGTCGCAATTGACACGCCCAGCGGGGTCATGGGCGATACCGGCGAAGCGCTGGGGGCGGTGCGGGCCGTACTGACCGTGACGTTTTTTCGCAAAAAACCAGGTCATCTACTGTTACCCGGGCGGGACCTGTGTGGTGAAGTCATCGTTGCGGATATCGGCACTCCCAAAGCGGTAGCCGACGCCATCGCACCCCAGGCGTTCGAGAATGATCCCGAGTTATGGCTGGCCAACCTGCCGCGCGCGAAGGCTGACACCGATAAACACCGCCGTGGTCACGCACTGATATTTGGCGGGTATCCGATGACCGGTGCGGCCCGAATGGCTGGCAGAGGCGCAGCAAGAGCCGGGGCGGGTCTCACGACCATTGCGGTGCCTGAAATAGCGCTGCCCATCTACGCCACAGCGCTGGACAGCATCATGGTGCGGCCATGGGTGACGCCGGAAGATTTTGGTCACTTGCTCAATGGCAGTCGCTTCTCCGCCTGGTTGATTGGCCCGGGCGCCGGCGTTGATAAGGATACGTTCGGCCACGTGCTGGCCATGCTCGCTACTGGACGCCCAACCGTCATCGACGCCGATGCGATCACGGCTTTCCAGGATGATCCCGGGGCCTTGGATCGAGCGATTCACGGGCCCTGCGTGCTGACGCCCCATGAAGGGGAGTTCCGCCGCGTATTTGATCCTTTTGGCGACAAGCTGACCCGCACCCGGGCCGCTGCCAGACGGAGCGGGGCGGTGGTCGTCCTCAAGGGAAGCGACACCGTCATCGCAGCCCCTGATGGCAGAGCAATCATTAATGCTAATGCACCTTCAACCTTGGCTACCGCAGGCTCGGGCGACGTCTTGAGTGGAATCATTCTGGGCTTGCTTGCACAGGGGATGACGGCTTTCGCCAGCGCTGCTGCGGGTGTTTGGCTACACAGTGCCGCGGCCGCCGAATTCGGCCCCGGATTGCTGGCAGAAGACCTGCCCGATCTGCTGCCAGCGGTATTCCGTCGGCTGTACAGCTAAACGCTAACCGTTAAGGAGATCACAATGCGCCACGGACTTACTTCTCAACAATTGCAGGGCATGAATGCTTATTGGCGGGCGGCCAATTACCTGTCAGTCGGGCAGATTTACCTGCAAGACAACCCTTCCAATGGTTTCTGTGACGAGGGCACGGCCACAACGCCATTCGACAGGGTAGTGCTCAACAGTCCGGACCACTTTCAATTGGCTCTGGACGCCGTCGAACGCGTCCCTCAACTGAGTAATGAAGTTGGTCGGGCGCAAGAGCGCTATCGGACGATGATCCAGAGGCATAAGCGTTACATCAGTGAGCACGGCGAAGTTCTGCCGCATGTGCGGGATTGGCATGGACAGGCTGAACCCGCCATGGCGATTCAATCAGGCAGACCGTGCTCTCTCGCTCCAGACAAAGGTTACTGATATGTCCTATACACCGAGCCCTCAGCAAAATCATCTACTCGCCGCATTGCCGGTCGAGGTTCGGCATCGCTTGTTCCCTCAACTCGAGCGGGTGTCATTCCCCCTTGGCAAAGTCATGTATGAGCCCGGAGATGTTCTGCGTTACGTCTATTTTCCGACTGACTCGATCGTTTCATTGCTTTACGTGATGGAAAACGGAGCGGCGGCGGATATTTCGGTGGTGGGCAATGAGGGGTTGATCGGCGTGGCCTTGTTCATGGGCGGCGAAAGCACTTCGAGTAGAGCCGTCGTCCAGAGTGCCGGACACGCCTTTCGGCTGAGAGGGCAATTGCTCAAGGACGAATTCAATCGCCACGGTGAAATGCTGCATCTGATGCTGCGTTATACCCAGGCCTTGATCACGCAGATGGCCCAGACGGCGGTCTGCAACCGCCACCACTCAATCGACCAGCAACTGTGCCGTTGGCTGTTATTGTCGCTGGACCGTCTGCCAGGTAACCAGTTGGCCATGACTCAAGAACTCATTGCCAACATGCTCGGTGTGCGTCGTGAAGGCATCACCGAGGCCGCTCGTAAGTTGCAAAAGCTTGGCGTGATCGAGTACTGCCGTGGGCTGATCACCGTGCTCGACCGACCCCGGCTTGAAGAGTTGAGTTGTGAGTGTTACGCCGTCGTTAAACATGAGACCGACCGACTTCTCCCCTACGCTCGCCCAAAAACCTTGAACATACCCGTATGCCGGGCCGTCATAGCGCATGCTCATTGATTCTATGGCGGTTCCTTGTGTTCGATACCGCACAGAGACCGGGTGCCGTTGCCAGCATGATGAAAGTAGGCATGCATGGCTGACTCCGCGTTGCATCGATGCAGGCTCGGCACGACAACCCAAAGGGAGGCCAGGAGATGAAGGAATGCCAGGTAACGACCGATAAGGACTCGGTGAACTTCGGCGTGGTTGCTGCGGTGCGCGGCAGTGTCGTGGACATTCGTTTCGATGTCGCGCTGCCGCCTATCCACACCCTTCTGCGGGCCGGAGATGCGGGCCGTGTGGCCATCGAGGTGTTGGCCCAACGCGACGAGCGTCACGTACGAGGTATCGCGCTCACTCCCACGCAGGGCCTTGCGCGAGGAATGCTCGTGCACGACACCGGAGGGCCGTTGAAGGCCCCGGTTGGAAATCAGATCCTGTCGCGCATGTTCGACGTCTTTGGCAATACCATCGATCGCCAACCCGCGCTGGACGGTGTGCAGTGGCGCTCTGTGCACCAGACGCCACCGTCGTTGGTGCGCCGCTCAACCAAATCAGAAGTGTTCGAGACCGGTATCAAGGCTATTGATGTGCTCACCCCACTGGAGCGCGGCGGCAAGGCCGGTCTTTTTGGCGGAGCCGGCGTCGGCAAGACGGTGCTGTTGACCGAAATGATCCATAACATGATCGGCCACCAGGAAGGTGTAAGCATCTTTTGCGGTGTCGGGGAGCGTTCTCGAGAAGGCGAGGAGCTTTACCGAGAGATGGAGGCCGCCGGCGTGCTGCCCAACATGGTGATGATTTTTGCGCAGATGAACGAGCCGCCCGGGGCGCGCTTCCGGGTGGGGCATGCCGCGCTGACGATGGCAGAGTACTTCCGCGATGACGAACACCGCGATGTACTGCTGCTCATCGACAATATTTTTCGCTTCATCCAGGCCGGCTCGGAGGTTTCGGGCTTGATGGGGCAGATGCCGTCTCGCTTGGGTTACCAGCCGACGATGGGCACCGAACTCGCGGCGCTGGAAGAGCGTATCGCCAACACTGACAGCGGCGCGATCACCTCGATTCAGGCGGTGTACGTGCCGGCCGACGACTTCACCGACCCGGCGGCGGTGCACACCTTCTCGCACCTTTCGGCGTCCATCGTGTTGTCGCGCAAGCGCGCAAGCGAAGGACTGTTTCCAGCCATAGACCCGCTTCAGTCCAGCTCCAAAGTGCTCACGCCGGGCATCGTCGGCGAGCGCCACTACCAACTGGCGCAGGCCATCCGCCGCACGTTGGCCCAATACGCCGAGCTCAAGGACATCATCGCCATGCTCGGGCTGGAGCAGTTGTCGCCCGACGACCGCAAAGTGGTGGCCCGTGCGCGGCGCCTGGAACGCTTCCTCACGCAGCCATTCTTCACCACCGAGCAGTTCACCAACATGAGCGGCAAACTCGTCAGCCTGCAAGATTCACTGGATGGCTGCGAGCGCATTCTGGCGGATGAGTTCAAGGATTTTCCTGAGAGCGCGCTGTACATGATCGGTGCGGTCGATGAAGCCAAGACCAAGGTTAAAGCCAAAACCGAGGCCGAGCAGCAAGCCAGCCAGGCTGCCAAGGAGCCAAGTCATGTTGTTGATGACACTTAAGGTGTTGCTGCCCTTCGAAGTGTTTGCCGTCGAAACGAACGTGTCGTGCATCGTTGTCGAGACGGCACAAGGGTCATTCGGCTTGCTGCCCCGGCGTCTGGACTGCGTGGCGGCACTTGTACCGGGCATCCTCAGTTTCGAGGTCGAATCGCAAGGCGAAGTGTTCCTGGCGCTGGACGAGGGCGTGCTAGTCAAGACCGGGCCGGATGTGGTGATTTCGGCGCGGCGGGCGTCGCGCGGCGCTGATCTGGCTCGGCTGCGTGAGGCAGTCGAGCAGGAATTCCTGACGCTGGACGCGCATGAACAAGCCATGCGCCAGACCATGGCTCGGCTGGAAACCGGGTTTATGCGCCGGTTCGTTTCTTTGCGCGATCACTTGTCATGAAACCGGATCCCAAGCGCACGCCTGCCAGCCAGACGCTGGCTGAACAGGTCGGCGCCAAAGCGGCCCGCAAACTCAAGGCGCGCCAAAGGGGCACGCCAGTGGTGTGGTTCGGCTTGGGCATGATGGGCTTGATCGGCTGGTCGGTGGTGGTCCCGACATTGCTCGGCGCGGCCCTCGGACTTTGGCTCGATCAGCATCATCCCGGCGGTCACTCTTGGACGCTGGCGCTGCTGGTGGCGGGACTCACCATCGGTTGCCTTAACGCCTGGCACTGGGTGGCAAAGGAAGACCAGGCCATGCACGACGAACGCGATGATAAGGAACAGGGCGATGATTGACCATGGTAGTTGGGCGCTCGTATGGGTGGCCGCGTTGTTGGCAGGCGCCGCGCTGGGGTTCATTTTTTTCGCCGGACTGTGGTGGACGGTGCGCCGCGGCGCCTCGTCGCCGACACCGGCACGCTGGTTTCTAGCCAGCCTGATACTGCGAACCGCCACTGTGTTGTTTGGCTTTTACCTGGTCGGTGCCGGTCAACCGCTGCGGCTGGCTCTGTGCATGCTGGGTTTTCTGCTGGCTCGCATGATCGTCTTGCGTGCCACACAACCGACCGCGGCCGCACTGGCGCCGCCAACATCCGGACCGCCACCATGCGCCTGACACCTGATGCCTGGATCTTTTGGCAATATGGCTTCTTCAAGCTCAATGCCACCATTGTCTTCACCTGGGCACTGATGACCGTGCTGGTGTTGGGCGCAGCGATGATCACGCGCCGCCTCGCCACCGGTCACCAACGCTCACGCTGGCAGAACCTGCTGGAGATCGTAGTGACTGCGATCGTCGGGCAGATCAAAGACGTCGGCCTGCAGCAGCCTCAACGCTACCTGAGTTTTCTCGGCACGTTGTTCCTGTTCATCGCTGCGGCGGCGTTGGCCACGGTGATCCCCGGTTACGAGCCTCCCACCGCGTCGCTGTCGACCACCGTAGCGCTGGCCCTGTGCGTGCTGGTGGCAGTGCCGCTGTTCGGCATCTCCGGTCAGGGGTTGGCGGGATACCTGAAGTCGTACATGCAGCCGACGCCGATCATGTTGCCCTTCAACCTCATCAGTGAGGCGTCGCGGACGCTGGCGCTGGCTGTGCGTCTGTTTGGCAACATGATGAGCGGCGCGATGATCATCGCCATCCTGTTATCGATCACGCCGTTCGTCTTCCCCATCGTTATGACAGTGCTGGGCTTGCTCACCGGCATGGTACAGGCCTACATCTTTACCATTCTGGCGGCGGTGTACATCGCGGCGGCCACGCGTAGCAGCAAAACGGTCAAAAAGCCTTCGCCAGCGGCAACGGACTGAGCGGCTATTACTCTTCCTCCCAACTCATATATAGGCACTTTATGGACTCTCTCACCTGGATCGCCATCGCCTCCATTGTCATGGCCGGCCTGACCACCGGCTTCGGTACGATGGCCCCCGCGCTCGCCGAGGGAAGGGCTGTAGCCACGGCGCTCAGTTCGCTGGCCCAGCAGCCCGATGCGTCGGCAACCATCACCCGTACACTATTTGTCGGCCTGGCGATGATCGAATCGACGGCCATCTACTGCTTTGTGGTGTCGATGATCCTGATCTTCGCCAACCCGTTCTGGAATGCCGCTGTCACAGCGGCCGCCCAGGCGGCAGGTAAATAGACCGTGCTCATCGACTGGTTCACCGTCGCCGCCCAAGTGCTGAATTTCATCATACTGGTGTGGTTGATGAAGCGTTTTCTGTATCAGCCCGTACTGAACGCCATTGCGGCGCGGGAAGAGAAAATTGCAGTCGAACTCAAAGACGCCGCCGAAACCAAGGCTAAAGCCCATCAGCAGCAAGACGAGTTCGAGAAGAAAAACCAGTCCTTCGACGAACAGCGGGCCGCTTTGCTGAGTAAGGCCACCGATGAAGCAAACGATCAGCGAGTGCGGCTGCTGGCCGAGGCTCGCAAAACGGCTGATGCTGCAAGCGCGGTGAGAGCAAAGGCACTGGTGACCGAAAGACAACATCTGCATGCAGATTTCTTCCGCCACACTCAACAGCAGGTCTACGACATTTCACGTCGGGTGCTCGGTGACTTGGCATCTGTCAGCCTTGAGCAGCGGGCTTGCGAAGTCTTCATCCAACGCCTGCGGGCTCTCAACGACACCGCGCTGGACGAGTTGACCGCCGCGCTGAAGGGCACGTCTGATGGCGAGCCGGCTCGATTGCGCAGCGCATTCGAGTTGCCGACAGCGCAACGTACCTTGATCCAAGCTGCCCTGGATGAGTTGTTCGGGCAGGCAATTGCGCTCAAGTTCGAGACCGCACCGGAGCTGGTCAGCGGTATTGAGTTCAGCGTCCAAGGGCTGAAACTGGCCTGGAGCATTTCTGATTACCTTGATGCCCTGTCATCAGATATGAACGAGCAACTGCACTCAACGGAGCGCACATGACGATGACCGAGTCGTTAGACGCTACGCTGCAAAGCACACTGGAAGATGCGTTCGCCAGCATCAGCCAACGACTCCAGACCTTCAAGCCGCAACTGGCATTGCACGAAGTGGGTACGGTCGTTAGCGTCGCCACTGGCATTGCCCGTGTCCATGGGTTGCCGCATCTGGGGTTCGAGGAATTACTGCTGTTTTCCGGTGGCTTGTCGGGCATCGCGTTCAATCTGGACGAGGAGGGTGTCGATGTGGTGCTGCTGGGCGACTACGCTCACCTGCGCGCCGGTCAGGAGGTGCGGCGTACTGGCCGGGTGATGGACGTGGCCGTGGGCGATGCGCTGTTGGGCCGGGTGATTGACCCACTCGGCCGGCCACTGGACGGCGGTGCAAAGGTGGCGACCCAAGAGCGCCTGCCCATCGAACGGCCGGCGGCGCCCATCATGGACCGCGCGCCCGTGACCGAGCCGCTGCAAAGCGGTCTGAAAGTCATCGACGCGCTGATCCCCATCGGCCGGGGCCAGCGCGAACTGATCCTGGGCGACCGCCAGACCGGCAAGACAGCGATCGCCATCGATACCATCTTCAATCAACGTGACAAGAACGTGTTGTGCGTTTACTGCGCCATCGGCCAACGAGCGTCGGCAGTGGCCAAGGCGGTGGCCAACCTGCGCGAGAAGGGGGCGATGGCCTATACCGTGGTGGTGGTAGCCGAAGGCAACGAGGCGCCCGGACTGTCCTACATCGCACCGTACGCCGCCACCAGCATCGCCGAGTACTTCATGGAAGCGGGGCGCGACGTGCTGATTGTCTATGACGACCTGACTCACCACGCGCGTGCCTATCGTGAACTGTCCCTGCTACTGCGGCGACCGCCAGGGCGCGAGGCCTTTCCGGGCGATATTTTCTACATCCATTCGCGCATGCTGGAGCGCGCCACTCATCTGAGTAAGGAGCGCGGCGGTGGCTCGATGACTGCGTTGCCCATCATCGAGACCGAAGCACAGAACATATCGGCCTATATCCCAACCAATCTGATCTCCATTACCGACGGGCAGATTGTGCTGTCGCCGTCACTGTTCGAACTCGGTGTACTGCCGGCCATCGATGTCGGCCAGTCGGTGTCGCGCGTGGGTGGCAAGGCGCAGCGCGCGGCTTATCGGGCAGTGGCGGGCGACCTCAAACTAGCCTATGCACAATTCGAGGAGCTGGAGACCTTTGCGCGCTTCGGCGCTCGGCTGGACGAGGATACGCGGCAGTCCATCATCCACGGAAAGCGTATCCGCGCCTGCCTCGGCCAACCCGAGTTCTCGCCGGTGACGGTGCCCGCTCAGATCGCCATCTTGCTGGCATTGAATGCGGCACTCTTCGACGCGGTACCGCTTGATCGAATGGCTGCTGCACAGCACGCCGTGGAAGAGGCTGCCAATGGGCTCCCGGATGACGTCGGCAAGCGACTGGCAGATGTCGGTCCGCTGACTGACACTGATCGCGAGCAGGTCAGCGAAGCTGCGCGTCAGGCACTTGCAGCGTTTCTGGCGCCGCCCGTGACAGACACCAAGGAAACCTGATGGCCGCCTCCATCACCGCACTGCGCCGCCAAATCAGTAGCGCAGGTGACCTTAAGTCAGTGGTTCGGGTCATGAAAGCATCGGCGGCCTCGGCGATTGGACAATACGAACGATCAGTGGCCGCACTCGCCGACTACGCGCACACGGTTGAACTCGGTCTGGGCGTGTGTCTTCGCTCGGTCGATCCAACGGCAGCGTACGCTCCGTTCTCCTCGTCGCACGCCGATGACATTGAGGTACACGCCGTTGTATTCGGCTCCGATCAGGGGCTGGTGGGACGGTTCAACGAGGAAGTCGTCGACTACGCGATGGCGCAGCTCGCGTCTTCCCCGGTGAAGGTTTGGGCGGTTGGCGAACGTGTGCATGAACGACTTCTCGATGCCGGCATGACGCCCGAAGGCTTGTTTGCCGTGCCTGGATCGGTAGAGCAAATCACGCAACTGGTCGGACAAATTCTGCAAACGGTCCAGATCCCGGAAAGCGGAGCCGTGGGTGGGCGGCAGAGTGCAACGCTGATTCTTTTCTATAACCGGCCGGCTGGCAGCGGTTATCACCCGGTCAGCCAGCGACTGTTACCTCTGGACGAACATTGGCAGCACGGACTGGCACAGCAGCCCTGGCCCACCGTTCAACGGCCCGAAGTCCTAAGCGCAAACGCGCAGACGCTGCGTGCCTTCATCCGCGAGCACCTGTTTGTTTCACTGTTTCGTGCCAGCGCCGAGTCATTGGCGAGTGAAAACGCCAGTCGTCTAGCTGCGATGCAGCGCGCAGATCGAAACATCGGCGAACTTCTGCTGGACCTCAACGCCACCTACCATCGTTTACGCCAAGCCGGCATCGA
The DNA here is from genome assembly GCF_002836905.1 of Pseudomonas sp. 43NM1. NCBI lineage: Bacteria > Pseudomonadati > Pseudomonadota > Gammaproteobacteria > Pseudomonadales > Pseudomonadaceae > Pseudomonas > Pseudomonas sp. 43NM1. The sequence continues at coordinate 101,185 of NZ_MKGS01000002.1, forward strand.
CGAGGAGCTCTTTGACGTGATCTCTGGTTTTGACGCCTTGTCGCCGAATGCCGATGCCACCCCTTAACGCTAAACGCACTGTGTGTGCTGTCGAACAGACAGGCCAACGTACGGCTAACAGAATGAGGACAGATGGTCTGCCAACTCACGCTATTGAAGCGGTGGCAGGCAATAACCTGTTGAGGTACTTCCTATGACCCAGCCGTTATCAGCTGTTTACCAATACATCGTCAGGGAGCTCGCGCCCACCGAACATGCGTTGGACGAAGCACCGGTCTCCATCGTCTGCGAGCCGGTCAAAGTGCCTGGCAGTCCAAGTGCACATGGCAGGATAACCATGCATCTCGCGGCGGGCACCACGCTTGAAGAAGCGCAGGCCATCGCGAGAACGCTGCAAGCCAAGGTCAAGGGGCTGTTTCATTTGAAAGCCTCGGCAGACGAGCCTGTTTAGTTTGAGTTTGATGACTTGCCTCGGGACGGATTGGCCTGTGTAAAGCGCTTCTCGTTCATCCCCCGTGTATTTGCATAGGAAACCGACGTCATGACCGAAGGTGTGAATTCTGAAGTTGGCCGACTGCGTCGCGTGCTGGTTTGCCGACCTGGGCTGGCGCAACAGCGCTTGACGCCCGCGAACTGCCGCGACTTGCTGTTTGACGACGTGTTATGGGTGTCGCAGGCGCGCAATGAACACGACGCCTTCACCAATGCGATGGTGGAGCGCGAGGTGGAGGTGCTGGAGTTGCATGAATTACTTGCCTCCACCATGGCTGACCCAATCGCCCGTGCTTGGCTGCTTGACCGCAAACTCAGCCCTGGCACCGTCGATGTTGAGCTTGCGCAGCAACTGCGGCCATGGCTGGAGGCGCTACCGCCGCTACGTCTGGCCGAGCACTTGATTGGCGGACTGGCGCGCTCCGAGCTGCCGTTCGAACCCGAAGGCCTGCTGGCACGCTTTGCTGCCGCGTCTGATTTCCTGCTGCCGCCGCTACCCAACACGCTGTTCAGCCGCGACAGCAGTTGCTGGGTCGGGAAGGGGGTGGTGCTGTGCCCGATGCACTGGCCTGCGCGCCGACAAGAGACGCTGCTGACTGCCGCGGTCTATCGTTTCCATCCGCTGTTCGCCGGTCGGGTGACAACATGGTGGGGTGAACCAGACCAGGATCACGGCAGTGCCTGCCTGGAAGGCGGGGACGTGATGCCGCTGGGGCAGGGCGTGGTGCTGATCGGTATGGGCGAGCGCACGTCGCCACAGGCTGTGAGCCAACTCGCCCGAGCCCTGTTTGCTCAAGGAGCGGCGACCCTCGTGTTGGCCGCACAGATTCCGAAATCGCGCGGTGCGATGCACCTGGACACCGTCATTACCTTTTGCGACGTGGACCTGGTGACGTGTTTCCCGGACATGGTCGATGCGATCCGCGTGCACAGTCTGCGACCGGGCCAGCGTGAGGGCAGCCTGGACGTGCGCACCGAGAGCGGTGCTTTCCTAGGTGTCTTGGCCGCTGCGCTGGGACTGCCCAAATTGCGATCAGTCGCCACCGGTGGTGACGTCTGGCAGGCCGAACGCGAGCAATGGGATGACGGTAATAACTTGCTGGCGTTAGCGCCTGGTGTGGTGATGGGCTACGCGCGCAACACGCACACCAATACCCTGTTACGTAAAGCCGGTGCCGAGGTGATCACCGTCTCCGGTTCTGAACTGGGCCGCGGACGCGGTGGCAGCCATTGCATGTCGTGCCCGATCGAGCGCGATGCGCTCTGACATTCAACCAAATGCGGGAGTCACCATGAGTTTCAACCTGCGAAATCGTAGCTTGCTAGCACTCGAGGACTACGAGCCGGATGCAATCCGCTTTCTGCTCGACCTGGCAGCGGAGCTTAAACGTTCGAAAGCCGTGGGCAACGAACGGCCATCCCTGAAGGGCAAGAACATCGTGTTGATCTTCGAGAAGCCGTCGACGCGCACCCGCTGCGCCTTTGAGGTAGCGGTGCACGATCAGGGAGGACACGTCACTTATCTGGATGCAGGCAGCTCGCAACTGGGGCACAAGGAATCGCTAAAGGACACTGCCCGGGTGCTCGGGCGCTATTACGACGGCATCGAGTACCGTGGCTTCCACCAAAGCGTGGTCGAGGAACTTGCACGCTACGCCAACGTGCCGGTCTGGAATGGTCTGACCGATGAAAGACACCCCACCCAAATACTCGCCGACTTGATGACGATGCAGGAGTTTGGAGAGAAACCACTGCACGAGTTGAGCTTTTGCTATCTGGGTGATGCCAGTTTCAACATGGGCTGTTCACTTTTGGTGGGTGGCACAAAGATGGGCATGGATGTCCGTATTTGTGCCCCCGCCACTTTACAACCGCCCCCCGAACTGGTCGCGCAAATGCGCGAACTGGCTCGCAGTACCGGGGCACGCATCACCTTGGAGACAGACCCGTTGAAAGCGGTGGTTGGCGCCGACTTTCTTTACACCGATGTTTGGGTGTCTATGGGCGAGGACGACGCGGTGTGGCAGCAGCGTATTGATCAACTGCTGCCCTATCAGGTAACGACCGCACTGATGCAGGCCACCGGCAAGCCGCGCACAAAGTTCATGCACTGCCTGCCTGCATTCCATGGGATGGATACAGAAGTCGGTCGCCAGGTGCACGAGAAGTACGGTCTGACCGAGATCGAGGTCACCGACGAGGTGTTCGAGTCTGATGCCTCAATTGTCTTCACCCAGGCCGAGAACCGTATGCACACCATCAAGGCTGTCCTGGTGGCTACGCTCGGATGACCCTTTTCGGAGTACGCTCATGAAGGTTGTGGTTGCATTGGGTGGAAATGCGCTGTTACGACGCGACCAACCTCCAACAGCGGAAAATCAGCTAGAGAACATCCGCGCCGCCGCTCTGCAACTGGCGCAAGTGGCCGAGCAGCACGATCTGGTGCTGACGCATGGCAATGGACCTCAGGTGGGTTTGTTGGCGCTTCAGGCTGCCGCCTACGAGAAGGTGGCAGCCTACCCACTGGATGTGTTGGGCGCGCAGACTGACGGCATGCTCGGTTACCTGCTGGAGCAGGAACTCGCCAACGTGCTGCCCGCTTCGCGTACGGTCACGACGCTCATCACGCGGGTAGAGGTCGACCCGCAGGACCCTGCTTTCAGTCATCCCAGTAAGCCAATTGGACCGATGTACACAAAGGCAGACTCCGAGCGTATTGCGTCGGAAAAGAATTGGGTCATGGCGGCGGACGGTGCAGCGTTCCGGCGCGTCGTCGCATCGCCCGCGCCGTTGCGTGTACTTGGACTTCAGGCGATCCGCTGGCTGCTGGAACATGGCGCGCTCGTCATCGCCGCCGGCGGCGGAGGCATTCCGGTGGCACGCACGGGCGCGAGTGGTGATAAAAGGCTGCACGGCGTGTCTGCTGTGATCGACAAGGATCTGTGCACCAGCTTGCTCGCGCGCGAGCTTCAAGCCGACTTGCTGATCATCGCTACTGACGTGCCGGCGGTCTACATCGACTGGGGCTTACCCACGGAGCGCGCGCTCGGCGAAGTGACGCCGCAGGATCTCGCCAAATACCACTTCGCTGAAGGATCGATGGGACCGAAGGTCGAGGCCGCACGAGACTTTGTCCTCGCTACCGGCAAACGTGCCGTGATCGGTTCACTCGACCAGATCGAGGAAATGCTCGCTGGCAACGCGGGTACCCGGGTTTACCTTGCGAAAGCCAATGGTGCGGTATGACGATCAAATTCAACCTGCATCGCATGCCCACATCTGCACGGAGGGCTGATTATATGTGGGCGCTCCGACCCACTGGCTCAACGAGGAACACTGGCCATTGAAGCACAACTGGTAATCGCCAGCCTCGGGGGTTCGCCCCAAGTTAAGTGGCTGCAGAGGCGGTAAGTGACGTCGATAGTGCCAACTGCCATTTTCTAGTCGAGCATCTTCCGGAATCTCCATTCCCGCGCCGTTGCCACGTACACGAGCTTCTTCCAGTACCAGGCCTTGTTCGGTGACGCGGTAGTCCTCCTCCCAGCGAATCATTTCAATGGTGTGATTCCACGCCAGCGTGAAGTGCGAAATCGACAGCTGAGCCCACACGGCGCCGGTGAGACCCAGACATAATCCGATCATGCGTTGGTGATTCCTGCCTGACGGGACCGCCAGACGTGTTGGAGTATCAGCAATACTCCAAGGACGAAGCCCAGCTCATCAGTCAGTGGCAACGCCACCACCAGCAAGGCGCCTGCGCCCACGCACAATAAGCGCTCCCAAACAGGCATCTTGCGCTGCAAATAGCCGGTGGAGGCCATCCCCCAGAGCCCGACCGCCAACGTTGTTTTGATCAGCATGTAGGCGGTCATCCACACGTTGTCACCTTGCAGCATGAGGGCCGGGTTGTAGACCGCCATAAACGGGATGACGAACCCCGCCAGTGCAATTCGCACCGCCCACAGGCTGATTTTGAATCCTGTTTCTTTGGCGATCGGTGCTGCAGCAAAGCAGGCGAGGGCGACCGGAGGCGTCAGGTCGGCGAGGATGCCGAAATAGAACACGAACATATGCGACACGATCAGAGGCACCCCCAACTCCAAGAGGGCAGGGGCTGCGATCGAACTGGTGATGATGTAGTTGGGGATGGTCGGAATACCCATGCCCAGCACCAGGCAGGTGATCATCGTCAGTATTAGCGACAGCAACAGGTTGTCTCGGCCAATGGCCAATATGTAAACCGCAAAGGTCGAGGCCACGCCGGTCAGTGACACTACGCCGATGATGATGCCCACCAGTGCGCAGGCAATCCCTACCGGTACCGCGTGGCGTGCGCCTTCGACCAACGCGTGGAGGCAGATAGTCAGTGTTTCTCGACCGCCCTTGATGGATCCGCAGACCACTACCAGCACTGCGATGACCGCAAATATCACGGCGATCCCTAGCTGGAAAAAACCGGCGCACAGGATGCCTAGTGCTACCCAAAAAGCGCAGCGCAGGCCGAAGCTTTGCACCCTGAGGATGATCGCCGAGCCAAGAATTACGATGGCCGTCAGCGCCAGTCCAACCATGCCCGAGAATAGGGGCGTGCGCCCGGAAAACAGCAGGTAGACCAAAACCAGCAGGGGAATCAGCAGGTACCAGTTTTCCTTGACCGCACCCAGCGCGCTTGGGCATTGATCCTTGGGCAACCCCATGAGGTTGGAGCGCTTGGCTTCCAGATGAACCATCCAGAACACAGAGCCGAAATAAAGGATGGCAGGAATCAATGCCGCCTTGGCAATCTCCACGAACGGCACGTTGATGGTTTCGGCCATGATGAAAGCGACCGCGCCCATCACTGGCGGCATCAACTGACTGCCCATGCTGGAGGTCGCTTCCACCCCGCCGGCAAACGCGGCCCGGTAGCCAAAGCGTTTCATCAGCGGAATGGTGAATTGCCCCGTGGTCACGACGTTAGCAATCCCCGAGCCGGTGATAGTCCCCATCAGCGCCGACGAGGCGACCGCGACTTTGGCCGGCCCGCCCAACTTGTGACCGAACAGACCCATGGCGAAGTCGGTGAACAGCTTGATCATCCCGGCCTGTTCGAGGAACGCGCCGAACAGGATAAACAGAAAGATGTAAGTGGCCGACACATAAGTCGGCGTCCCATACAGTCCTTCGGTGCCAAAAGATAATTGATTGATGATTTGATCGAAGCCATAACCGCGATGTGCCAGCTCGCCCGGTAGATACTCGCCAAACAGGCCATACGCCAGGAACAGGCCGCAGATGATTGGCAGCGCAATGCCCATTACCCGACGGGCAGCTTCGAACACCAGGGCAACCAGCAGGATACCTATTACCGTATCGGTGGACGTCAGATCCCCCGAGCGCTGGATCAGGTCTGCCTCGAACACCCACTGATACATCGCCGTGGCAATGGCTGCGAGGCTGAGCAGCCAGGCCAGCGGCTGCCAGGGACGGTCATTGCCGTAAGCGGGGTAACTTAAAAATACCACCCAAAGGAGGAAACCGACGTGTACGGCGCGCAGAACCTGGCTTGAGAACGGTGCAAACGCAGCGGTGACGATCTGAAAAATCGAGAACAGTAATGCGACGTAAAACAATGTTTTTGGCCAGTCTCGCGGATTCGCGGAGATGCCCTGATGATCTTCACTCATTAGCTGCCTGCCTCATGACTGCATTGAAAAAGGGGCGAACCATTGGCGCAGCGAAAACCCTGACCGCTGCGCCAAACGCCGTTACAGCGCGCCTTTTTCCTTGTAGTAACGCTCGGCGCCTGGATGCAGTGCAATTGGCAGGTTCTTGGCCGCGTTTTCCAGCTTGATGTCCTTGGCCGCCGAATGAGAGTTGCCCAAACGTGTCAGGTTTTCGAACAGCAATTTGGTCATCTGATAAGCCACTTCATCTGGCACATCAGCACGCGTGACGAGGATGTTGGTGATCGCGACCGTGGGCACCGCATCAGGTTGCCCATCATAGGTATTGGCCGGAATCATTGCGCTCTGATAGGCCGGGTTGCCGATTTTTTCGACCACATCAGTCGGAACGGAGACATAGTTCAGTGGCATGACCGAGGACAGGTCGCGAATGGCCGCCATGCCCAGCCCGGAGGACTGCAGCGTGGCGTCCAGTTGCCGGTTCTTGATCAATTCGACCGATTCAGCGAAAGGCAGGTACTGCACTTTACCCATGTCTTCGTAAATCAAACCCGCCGCTTTGAAGATCGCCCGCGCATTCAACTCGGTACCCGATTTCGGTGCTCCGACAGAGATGGTCTTGCCTTTGAGGTCGGCCAGGGTCTTGATCCCCGACTCCTTGCTGGCCACGATTTGGATGTAGTTGGGGTAAGCACCGGCAATCGCGCGCAGCTTGGTCAGCGGCGCGTTGAAGCCTGCATCTGCAACGCCATTCTTCGCATCGGCCACGGAGTCACCCAGCGCCAGCGCCAGTTCACCTCGACCGGCCTGAAGCAGGTTCAAATTTTCCACCGACGCTTTGGTGGCTTGAACCGAGGTCTTCACGCCCGGGATGCCATCGCTGTAAATCTGCGATAGACCGACGCCAATCGGGTAATAAACCCCGCTGGTACCCCCGGTCAGAATGTTGATGAACACCGGTGCGGCCTGAGTTGCGGTTGTGACTGCCAAAGTTGCTGCGGCGGCCAGCAGGGTAAAGCGGCTTTTTACTCGCATGGAAAACTCTCCGTCTTGTTATGGCTGTATGCAGAGTGACTCCACTGTAGTTGATAGCGACGCAAAGGTGGCGAGTTGCTGGCCAATCTCTGCACTGGAATACTTTGGCAAGTTGACGTGCACGGCGGGCTGCGGGTGAATTGTTTTGTAATCATTTGGCCAGAGCCGGTTGGACCTCATCACTTATCCGGTTAGTCTTGCCCTTACCACAGTGCTGAACATCAATTGGAATCCACTCGGGTGATCAAACTGCTTTTATTGATTCGCCGTCGTTTTGCCTCGATCCGTTGGCGTACACGAGTCACGCTTTGGGTAGCCGCTACTCTCGCGGGGCTGCTGGTGGTGATGTTCGCCCGACTGGCCGACCTGGCACTGACGCAATTTGCCCAACAGACCGCCGAACGGCCTTGGCTGCCCTTTGTATACACACCGCTGGTGGGCATGCTGGTGGTGTGGCTGACCACACGTTTTTTTGTTGGCTCACAGGGCAGTGGGATCCCGCAGGTTATCGCCGCTACCCGTCTGGCGCACCAAGGTAAGCCGGTCGATAAGCTGGTGTCGTTACGTATCGCCTTCGCCAAGATCGGCCTGGGTACCCTGGCACTCACCGGTGGTTTTTCGGCCGGACGCGAAGGCCCTTCGGTTCAGGTCGCCGCCTCGATCATGCATTTTTTTCACCGCTACTTGCCCAACGCACGAATCATCCGCAGCGAAGACTTGATCCTCGCTGGCGGCGCAGCGGGCATTGCTGCAGCCTTCAACACGCTTTTGGCAGGTGTGGCCTTTGCGGTAGAGGAGTTGGGGCGCAAGCTGGAAACCCGAACCAGCGGGGTCTTGCTCAGCACGATTATCTTGTCGGGAATGGTCGCGATTGCCTTGCAGGGCAACTACAACTATTTCGGTCACTTCGACGTTCAAGACATCCAACTCGATATCGTTGTCCCGGTGCTGGCGATCGGTATTGGCTGCGGTCTTCTGGGCGGGTTGTTCAGCCGGATGCTGCTGTGGCCGCAGCGCCATCATCGATTTGTCGTCTGGGAATGGCGCCGCGTGCATCCCGTCTGGTTCGCCGGTATATGTGGAATGATCGTGGCGATACTCGGTTGGCTCAGTGGCGGGATGTCGTTCGGCAGTGGTTACGGGATCACATCCCAAATCATCACGTCCGATATCGGCCTGCCATGGCATGCGCCCATTACGCGTTTTCTCGCGACGGTGGTGACTTACTTTTCCGGTATTCCCGGCGGCATTTTCGCCCCCTCCCTGGCGGTAGGAGCGGCCATTGGAGCCAACGTCGCGGAACTCTTCGGACTGGCTGCACAGCCGATGATTGCTCTGTGTATGGTCGGTTTTCTGTCTGCTGTAACGCAGTCGCCGATCACGTCAGCAATTATCGTGATGGAGATGATCGACAGCCACGGTATGGTGATCAGTCTGTTGGCTGTAGCGCTGATAGCCAAAGCGGTCAGTGCCAGGATGGGGCCTGAGTTGTATCAGCAATTGGCCCGTGGTTTTTTGCACGCCCCGGACAGTGGCGCAGCCCCGCGAAAACCAGATTGAACTAGCGGATCAGTTGTCGAGCCGCGGCCCTGAGTGTTTGTTTGTCTTCCTCCAATGTCAGCGACAGGTCTGAGCGTTTGAGTAGAAGGCCTGCGTGCCTGGCACAAGTATCCTTGTACATCTCGGGGTTTATCTGCGCCAGGCTGACAAGCGCCTTCATCATGCGCAGGTCTACTTCGAGCAAGCTCGCGCCATCTCTGGCAATCGGCGCAAAAAAGTCATCGAACAGATCATCTACAGTCAGGCCGCGGAGGTAAACCTGCTCGCAGTCTTCATCGATTTTCGCTGCGGGGTCTTGTGGTTTACCCCAGCAGGAGAGGCTTCTGACCCCCCGGCCAATGACGTCAATGGCAGTCCCTGGGTCGTTGACTGCCGGCGACAAGGCGCGAGAGGCGATTTCCGACAGCACCGACAACCCGAATCGGGGATCGTGTTCAAACGTTCGGCGTACGTCAATGGTCAACGCGGCGAGGATTTTTTCGGTGCTGGCGTGCAACTCGTCTACGCGCTCCGCGTTCAAGCTCACGGTTCGGGCGAGCGGCATGCCCAGATGCACAAAAGTTCCCGGAAGGATGTCCAGAAAAACCTGTATCTCGTCTGCTTTTGCAACGGCGCCTAACGCGTGCACGTCGATATGTTGGACGTACCCGGTTTGGTGACTGGTGATTGTTTGAGCAGAGACTGGAATCATCCACTCGGCAGGGTAAGCGGCACCGCCCAAATGAGGCCATTGGACCCTGTTGTTAATGGCGTCGATTATCGCCTGTTCGACACGATCAATGGTTTCACCCACCCGTCCGAGTTTGGACAGGTGATCGATCCAGCGCAGAAGCGTGTAAACAATCAGAATCACCACGGCGATGGTCACCGCAAATAGCAGAACCCTTCCTTGTGTTCCGTAGGCCCCGGTACTCAGCGCAATGATTCCCACCAGGCTAAACAGAAATGAGCCGATAAAGGTGGCGAGGGCATTTTGCGTGGTGGTGTCTTCCATCACCAGTGTGGTGGCTCGGGGCGTCACACCACTGCTGGCTGCACCGTAGGCGGTTACCATCGTGCTTAACGAAAAAGTGGTCACTGCGAGCATGCTTGAGGCGATGATGCCCAGGATCTTGTCGACAGCGTCGGCGCCGATACGGGCGGGCAATGATTCGGGAATGTAGTCTTTGAAGACAACGGCGAGCAACGCTGTTGCCACGCCTAGCAGCGAAAACAGCGTGGCTCTGAACCATAGCCGTTTGGTCAGTTGTTGTAACAGCCAGCGCCAGCGAGCGATCATTTTTCATACCTTTTGATAGTGGGGTGATCAGTCAGTGGTTTCAGGTTCCGGTCAGCAAAGACGGGAGGTGACTCTCCTTGGTTGGGTTCTCATGAGTAAGGATGGTTCATTCAGCAGTCACCCTAGCCGCAATCTTCAAATAAACCCTTGGGAGAATAAAGTTTTGAGGTGGACGTACCCCTTAATAGGCGAGAATCAGGCCGACGCATTGCGATCCTGCTGATCGCACTTGGAAATTGCGGACCCAGGAGGCGTAGCTTCCGATATCGCGTGGCACACATTTGTCAGGTTACTTCTATGTCGATCGCAGCAATACGGCTCATTGGCTTCATCTTAGGTATTTTTCTTATTACGTTGGCCGTCAGTATGGCTATTCCCATGATCACGTTGGTGGTCTATGAGCGCCGCGACGATCTGTCAGCCTTTCTCTGGTCCAGTTTGATTACCTTCATCTGTGGTCTGTTATTGGTCGCTCGTGGGCGCCCCGATACTGCGCAACTTCGTCCGCGAGATATGTACTTGCTGACCACCGGCAGTTGGGTGGTGGTGTGTACCTTCGCTGCGTTGCCGATGGTCTTTATCAGCCACATCAGTTACACCGACGCTTTTTTTGAAACCATGTCTGGTATCACAACTACCGGTTCAACGGTACTGAGTGGTTTGGACACAGCCTCTCCTGGATTGTTGATCTGGCGTTCGATGTTGCACTGGTTGGGAGGTATCGGCTTTATCGGTATGGCTGTGGCGATCCTTCCTCTATTGCGAGTGGGCGGCATGCGTCTTTTTCAGACAGAGTCTTCAGACTGGTCGGAGAAAGTGACCCCGCGCTCCCATGTGGCAGCCAAGTACATCCTTTTCCTCTATCTGGGGCTAACGGGCGCCGGAGCACTGGCGCTCTGGATGGCCGGAATGACGCCGTTTGAAGCAGTCAACCACGCCATGTCGTTGATCTCTACCGGGGGATTCTCAACCTCGGACGCGTCACTTGGGCATTGGACACAGCCAGCTATTCATTGGGTAGCGGTGGTGATCATGATTCTGGGCAGTCTGCCCTTTACCTTGTATGTCGCGACATTGCGCGGTCATCGACGTGCGCTATTGAAAGATCATCAGGTGCGCGGATTTATCGGGTTCTTGATCGTTACGTGGCTGGCGGTGGGGACCTGGCTGTGCTTTCACAGTGATTACGGATGGTGGGATGCGTTTCGTATCGTGGCAGTCAATGTGACCTCGGTCGTCACGACCACCGGTGTTGCGGTAGGCGATTACACCTTATGGGGCAGCTTCGCCGTCCTGCTCTTTTTCTATCTGACCTTCGTCGGTGGATGTTCAGGCTCCACGGCCGGTGGTCTCAAGATTTTTCGGTTTCAGGTGGCTGCCGCGTTACTGGTCAGTAGCTTGAAACAACTGATTCATCCACGGGCAGTGATTCAGAAAAAGTACAACGGCCATCCGATTGATGAGGAGATCGTGCGCTCACTTTTGACCTTTTCGTTTTTCTTCACGATCACGATTGCCGCTATTGCCCTGGGCCTGGCTCTGATTGGACTTGACTGGACAACAGCATTGAGCGGCGCCGCTACGGCGGTGTGTAACGTAGGGCCAGGGCTTGGCACGATCATTGGGCCGGCAGGTAATTTTTCATCATTACCTGATTCCGCAAAATGGATATTGACCGTTGGAATGCTCCTTGGAAGGTTGGAAATTCTGACGGTGCTGGTGCTCATAACGCCTGTGTTCTGGAGATATTGACCTCAGCCGTCAGGGAACACGGAGGTGGGGAGTTACTTGATCACTGCCAAAGGTTGAACAACGTGACTGGATATGATCTGGTAAGCGCTGTCTTCAGCGCGCCAGCTCCCCCAGGCCTGTGCAAGGCACAGTCATCTTTTTTTGATCATCTCCGAGGTTCCATGCAAATCGAGTTACAGGAGATTCGCGACCACCTTCATCGTTTTCCTCCCTTTGATCAGTTGCCTCAGGAGTCGCTGGACGCAATAGCCCAGCGTATCGACGTCAGTTATTTCAAGGCCGGCAGCGATATCCTTGTGGCCGGTGCCGTCATTCAGGATTTGCACTATGTGCGCAGCGGTGCCGTGGAGATTTATCGGCGCAACGGCGATCTCTATAACCGCCTCGTCGAGGGCGATATCTTCGGGCAGGCGGGTTTATTACGCAGCAACAAAGTTCGTTTTCCTGCCAGAGCTCTGGAAGACAGCCTGATCTACTTTATTCCCGCCGATATGTTCGCAGAGTTGTGCGCGCAGCATGATGCGTTCGCTGACTTCGTCGAGGCTGAAGGCCACTCAAGGCTACAGACCGCCGTCGAGGCGCAGGGCCGCGCGAGTGAGCTGATCCAACTGAAATGCCGCGCCTTGATATCGCGTGAACTGGTGTGGGTGACCAGCGACACTTCAGTCCATGAAGCGGCGAAAGTGATGACAGAGCAAAGCGTATCTTGCGTTGTGGTCATGGGGCCTGAGGGGCGGCAAGCGGAAATGGTCGGCATTGTCACCGACCGGGATCTGCGGACCCGAGTGGTCGCTGAAGGGCGAAGTGACAGCGCTACATCCATCAGCGAGATAATGTCGGAGGACCCCGTTGCAATCCAGGCCGATGACTCGGTATTCGAGGCCATGCTGGTCATGTTGCGACGCAATATCCATCACCTGCCGGTCGCCTATAAAGGCAAGACGTTAGGTCTGATCAACCTGCCGGACATCATTCGGTATGAGTCCCAGAGCAGCTTGTACCTGGTCAACCGGATTTCCAATCAAACCTCAGTCGAGGGCCTGCGATCACTGTTGCGTGATCTGCGTGCAACTTACATCCGCATGGTGCGCGACGGCGCTACAGCGCACATGATCGGGAGCGCGATCGCAGGTGTTGGCCGCGCCTTCATCCAGCGCCTGATCGAGTTGGCGGAGAAACAACTGGGGCCGCCGCCCGTGCCGTATTGCTTCATGGTGCTGGGGTCGATGGCCCGAGACGAGCAGTTGCTGGTGACCGACCAGGACAATGCCCTGGTACTCGATGATCGATTCGACCCCGTTCAACATGACGAGTACTTCAAGCGCCTCGCCACATTTGTCAGCGATGGCCTGGCTGTCTGCGGTTATAGCTATTGCAAGGGTGGAATCATGGCCACCAATGATCAATGGCGGCAACCGGTGCGGGTTTGGCGCGCTTACTTTGAGCAATGGATCGAAAAGCCCAATCCGGCGACCTTGCTTAACAGCTGTATTTTTTTCGATCTGGACGGGGTCTATGGTCAACTGGAGTTGGTGCAGGAACTCAAGGACTTGTGCGCTCGCAAGTCCAGTATCCATCCAGGATTTCTCCACGCCATGGCCCGGATTGCGCTTAATCGGACGCCGCCGCTGGGTTTCTTCCGCACGTTCGTGGTGGAAACAGACGGCCGGCATAAGGGCATCATCAACCTCAAGGGCCGAGGCACTGCGCCGCTGACCGACCTTATTCGCATCCACGCACTTGCTTGCGCAAGCACGGCGCAAAACTCCTTTGATCGCCTCGATGCAATCAGCAACACCCAGCTCATGCCACCGGACGCGCTGATGCAACTGCGTTACGCCCTGGAGTTCCTGTCCATGGTACGGATCCGGCATCAGGCCGACGCGTTGGAGCAAGGCACCATACCGAACAACTACATCGAGCCAGAGCGGTTCTCCACCAGCGAACGGCATAACCTCAAAGATGCGTTTCAGGTCTTGAGTAACGCGCAGAATTTCTTGCGATTCCGTTACCCACTCAAGGGGCGGCAATCGTAATGAGCGCGGTGAAAGTCAATCGACAGTTCGAAAAAATAGACTGGGCTGCAAGGTTTCAGGTATTGGCGGAGGAGGTGAGTCATCCCCACCTGAAAAAATTCTATCAGGCCGGGGCTGTGCCGGCACACACCTTAATAGAGCATGTGCAACTGCTGGCGATGGACATTGAAACGACCGGTCTCGATGCCGAATCCCACAGCATTGTCAGCATTGGACTGATCCCGTTCACGCTGCAGCGGATATATTGTGGTCAGGCTCTGTATTGGGTCATACAACCGCCATCAGAGCTTAACGACCAGTCGGTGACGTTCCACCACATCACCCACTCCGACATTCTGGACGCCCCGGGACTTTCCGAGATAGTCGGGGAGCTGCTGGAAGCCATGGCCGGTAAAGTCATGGTCGTGCATTACCGAAACATAGAGCGGGGTTTCCTCGATCAGGCGCTTCGCCTTCTGTTGGGGGAGGGCGTGCAATTTCCGGTTATCGACACGATGCAGTTGGAAGCACGAATGCATCGACAAAAACGAACGTGGCTCGACCGATTGCTGCGCCGGCCCAGGCGTTCAATTAGGCTGGCCGACAGTCGCGCGCGCTACAACCTGCCGGCTTACCACGCGCACCATGCCTTGACCGATGCCCTGGCGGCTGCCGAACTGTTGCAGGCGCAAATAGCCAACCACTACTCACCGTCGACGCCGATTGAGGCACTGTGGAATTGAGGTCGCCTCTCAATCACTGAGCAGTCGATCTCAGGGGCATCGATCACCCTGCGCCCGTCAAGTTGCGCAAGCGGAGAAGGGGCAGGGGCAGCGCATGTCGATTAATGGCCTATCAGTGTGTCAATGCCCCCAGGCTTGTCGTGAACGCCGAATCGATCCACGAGCGTGGCTGTCGCCCGGTTCATGCCAATCACATCGACCTGAATGCCTTCACGACGAAGCTTGAGCACCACTTTGTCCAAGGCCGTGACGGCGGTGATATCCCAGAAATGCGCTTCGCGCAGATCGATGGTGAGCGTTTCGAGCGGTTCATTGAGGTCGAACGCGTTGGCAAAGCGATCTGACGAGCCGAAGAAAACTTGCCCGATCACATAGTACGTACGGTGGCTATGTTCGGGATCTCGGCTGGAAGTGATGTCCAGGTAGTGGGCAATCTTGTTGGCGAAGAACATGGCGGCCAGCAAGGTGCCAGCGATCACACCAAACGCCAGGTTGTGGGTGACAACGACCACCACCACGGTCACGACCATTACAACGTTCGTGGACAGCGGGTATTGTTTGAGGTTGCGAATGGAGCCCCAACTGAAGGTGCTGATCGATACCATGATCATCACCGCAACCAGTGCGGCCATCGGTATGCGCGCCAGCCAGTCCCCGAGGAAGATCATCATGATCAGCAACAACACGCCCGCGCTCAGCGTCGACAGGCGAGTTCGTCCGCCCGACTTCACGTTGATCATCGACTGGCCAATCATTGCGCAACCGGCCATACCGCCGATGAGTCCGCTGACGATATTGGCAACGCCCTGACCTTTGCATTCGCGGCTCTTATCGCTGGACGTGTCGGTCAGATCATCGACGATCGTTGCGGTCATCATCGATTCCAGCAAACCCACCACCGCCAATGCCGCGGAGTAGGGCAGCACGATGAGCAAGGTGTTCAGATTCAATGGCACGTCAGGCCACATGAAGATCGGCAGGCTATCCGGCAGCGACCCCATATCGCCGACAGTGTGGATATTGAGTCCCATGGACACGGAAATCGCGGTAAGCACCAGGATGCACACCAAAGGCGAGGGCAGCACCTTACCCACGACCGGTAATAGTGGGAACAGGTAAATGATCGCCAAACCTGCGGCCGTCATTGCATAGACAGGCCAGGTGACGCCGGTGAGTTCCGGCAGTTGCGCCATGAAGATAAGGATCGCCAGTGCATTGACGAATCCGGTCACGACCGAACGCGAAACGAAGCGCATCAGCTCGCCTAGTCGCAGGTAACCGGCGATGACCTGCAATACGCCGCAGAGGAGCGTGGCAACCAGCAAATATTGCAGACCATGATCCTTGACCAGGTTCACCATCAGCAATGCCATGGCGCCGGTGGCCGCAGAGATCATCGCCGGGCGACCGCCGACAAATGCGATGACGGTACAGATACAGAAAGAGGCGTAGAGGCCAACCTTGGGGTCGACTCCGGCAATGATAGAGAAGGCGATAGCCTCGGGAATGAGGGCTAGCGCAACGACGAGACCAGCCAGTACATCCGCCCGGATGTTTGATAGCCAAGCGGCTTTGATATTTTCAAGCATTTATTTACCCATATCAGGCACGTCATGACGCGCTGCTCAGAGCGCTGAGCCATGCAGGCGTTGTCTGTATCCAGTTGGTTGTGGGTTCGCTACGGCTAAAATTGCGCGCAGCAGAGTTGGACCGCAGCAGAGAGGCGGGCCGGTTTTTGCTCGATCACTGCATCAACGGTGCTGTTCAGCGACCATGTTGGCCATTTTGGCCGTCTTGGGAGCCTTGGCATCCGGTAATGAAGCGACATAAACAGTGCGCGAAGGGAATGCGAAACTGACGCCGAGTTCGGCAAAAGCTCCCATCATCTCGATGTTTATTGCTTGCTGAACATCCATGTAAACGTTGTAGCTGGGATCAAGCACGATATACACCGTTTCGAACTCCAGGGCGCTATCGCCGAAACTGCGGAAATGCGAGCGATCGAACCGCGCCAGCTTTTTCCCTTTGATGATTTTCTCAATCCGCTGCGGTACTTCCTTGACCTGTTGGGCAGAGCAGTCGTAGGTCAAACCGACCTCAAACACAATGCGACGCTCCTGAAGGCGTTTATAGTTTTGGATGGTGCTGCCGATCATTTGCGCATTCGCCATCACGATCTGCTCGCCACCCAGGCTGCGTATCCGTGTGGTTTTCAGACCGACATGTTCGACCGTACCGGACAGCGAACCGACGACAATAAAATCGCCCACTTCAAAAGGCTTGTCGACCGCGATGGAGAGGGAGGCGAATACGTCTCCAAGAATATTCTGCACCGCTAACGCAATAGCAATACCGCCTACGCCAAGGCTTGCGACGAAGGCGGTGATGTTCACCCCGACATTTGACAGCATTGCCATGACCACGACGACCCACAGAAATACTTTCGCACCCCATAGGCTAAGCGTCGCCAAGGCACTGGCCTGGAATGTCTCGGCTGAGCCGTGGCGTCGAAAATAGCGCGCTAGCGCCAATGCAATCGCACGGTTCGCCCAAAGGCCCGCTTGCAAAGCGACAACCACAAACCACAGGCTGCTGACACGCCCCAGCCAGCGTTCAGGCAAATCAAGAAAGCCGATGCCGATAAGGACCGAGGCTAAAAACAGAAGGGTGTTGCTGGTAACCGAGAGCACTTCGAGCGCGATATGACTGAGGTCAGCGTCGGGTAGCAAGGATCTCTTGCGGATTTTCTTGAGGGCAAATCGAATGGCCGTTCTGGCCAGGACGAAGCTTAGGATTGTTGCGAGGAGCGCCAGCAGCCAGTGCCCTAAAGCGATCCCCAGCAAACTGTAATTTACAAAGAGGTCAATAATGTTTTGAAGCATGCAGGTCTCCAGTAAAGCCCTGCGAGACATGTAACCGCATAACGAAATCACAGTCTCGCAGGTAAATCGAACTCACCTATCCATTTGAAAGCGATGACGCATCAGGATCGGGGTTCAGACAGCAGTCCTTTGACCAGAGAGACACATCCCACCATCAGCACAATAGCGAAAGGCAGACCGGTGGAGACCGCCATTGCCTGCAGCGCCACCAATCCACCGCCGAGCAGCAGGGCGATAGCAATCACACCTTCGATGACAGCCCAGAAAACGCGCTGCGGAACAGGCGCGTCGACCTTGCCACCAGCGGTAATGGTGTCGATCACCAGCGAGCCGGAGTCCGAGGAAGTGATGAAAAAGACGATGACAAGAATAATGCCCAGGAATGAGGTGATTTCCTTGAGCGGCAAATGCCCCAGCATGGCGAACAGCTTCAGTTCCAGGACGGCATCTTTAACGCCCACAAAGCCTTGAACGGTCGCTTGATCAATCGCCGTTCCGCCGAACGTCGTCATCCACAGTACCGAAACCACAGTAGGCACCAGCAGAACGGAGACCAGGAACTCTCGTACGGTACGACCGCGACTCACCCGGGCAATAAACATCCCGACAAAAGGCGACCAACTGATCCACCACGCCCAGTAGAACGCCGTCCAGCCCTCGGTGAACTCAGTGTCGGTTCGTCCAAAAGGATTGGAAAGGGCGGGCAGATACTCGGCATAACTCACCAGGTTTTTGAAAAAACCCGTGAAGATGGCCAGGGTAGGGCCCACGACAATGATGAACCCGAGCAGAAGCAAAGCCAGGCCCATGTTGATCTGAGACAGCACCTTGACGCCCTTGTCCAGGCCGGCAAGCACCGACCATAACGCGACCATCGTGATGCCGATGATCAGCAGTACTTTGCTGAGATTCGTCGACTTGATGCCAAAGAGATATTCGATCCCCGCTGCGGCCTGTTCCGCGCCGATGCCCAGGGACGTTGCCAACCCGAACAATGTCGCAAATACCGCGAGGATGTCGATGATATGCCCCGGCCAGCCCCAGACCCGTTCACCCAGCAATGGATAAAAGATCGAACGAATCGACAGTGGCAAGCCTTTGTTATACGAGAACAGCGCGAGCGACAGAGCAACAATCGCGTAGATCGCCCAAGGGTGCAGGCCCCAGTGGAAGATCGTCGTGGCCATTGCCAACTCGGCTGAGCCTTTCATATCGCCTGCCGCGCCATTCAGAGGCGCCCAGTCAGTACGAACCCCACTGGCATCGAGCGTGACGCCCCCCATGGAGGCCGCGTAGTGCGACATGGGTTCGGCAACGCCGTAGAACATCAAACCGATGCCCATGCCGGCAGCGAAAAGCATTGAAAACCAGCCAAGATAAGTGTGATCAGGCTTGGCATCTCGGCCGCCCAATCGAACCTTTCCCAGTGGCGAAACGATCAACGCCAGGCACAGCACAACAAAGATGTTTGCGACGCTCATGAAGAACCAGGCCAAATGGCTGGTCAACCAGTTACGGATCGAACTGAAGAGTGGCTCTACTTCGTTTTGCAGTGCCAGCGTCAAGATGACGAAGAGCACGATCGTGGCTGCCGAGATGATGAAAACTTTGCCGTGAATATCGAGCGAGAACGAAAATTCACCTTTGATATTGTCTTGACCGATGACGTAGTCAGTATCGATCAGATTGGCTGCTCCGCTTGGAGCCGGGATGCCATCCTCACTGGCAGATTGAGAATTAGCTGGTAGATCATCCATAGGGTTTTTCCCCATGAGAGCCTCCTTGGTAGTGGCACGCTTCTGCGTACGATGGTCTGTAGCCCCGCTGTTCCTATGGTAAAACGAGAAATTTGCCGCTCTATCCTAACAAGTAATGAAACAAATCCCGAAAATCCATCGAAATCTCCAATCAATATCGACGTAGAAATGAATAGATTTATCCAGACACCTATACGTCGACAGATATATCTACTCATCGTTCGCTTTGGAATATTCGCGCGCCTGCCGGTCGGGCGAGCGAACGCGGCACTCAATGTGAACTCGATGTTCGATGCCATCGTCGATCAACAAGAGCGCATCTCTTTCAATGCGCTGGTCGTCGAGCGTCATTGAGGTGGTCTCTGTCGTACCCTGATTGACTTCGAAGTGGTACTGGGTTGCACCGAAGCGGTAAGTCAACGTAAATCCGGGCCAATCCTGCGGGATCAACGGCTCAATCTTGAGCGTGTTGCCGCTACGTTGCAGGCCTAGCAGTGACTCCATCCCCAAGCGGTACATCCAGCCTGCCGAGCCGGTATACCAAGTCCAGCCGCCACGTCCGGCGTGGGGTTCTTTAGCGTAAACATCGGCGGCCATCACGTAGGGCTCGACTTTGTAGGTCTCGATCCTTGCGTTGTTGAGCCGGTCGGCGGGGTTGATCAGGTTCAGCAACTCCCAGGCTTTGTCGGTATCGCCCAATTGAGCAAACGCCATGGCCGCCCAGATTGCAGCGTGGGTGTATTGTCCGCCGTTCTCTCGCACACCTGGCACATAGCCCTTGATATAACCGGGGTCTTGTTCGCCTTTGTCAAACGGCGGGTCGAGCAGTAACACGGCGCGAATTTCGGGCTTTACCAGGTGCTGATCCAACGCACGCATGGCCAAGCGCTGACGGTTTGCCGAACCCACACCAGACAGGACTGACCAACTCTGGGCAATGGAGTCGATGCGGCATTCATCGTTGATCGACGAACCCAGTGGCTGGCCGTCATCAAACCATGCACGGCGATACCAGGCGCCGTCCCAAGCGGCTTTTTCCAGATCGGCGCTCAGCAGACTGGCATGTTCGTTACAACGTCGTGCGAAGTCATCATCCCCATACTGTTGAGCGACAACGGCGAAGCGCTTGAGTACATCGCACGAAAAGAACCCCAGCCAGACACTTTCACCTTGGCCCAGATAACCGACGCGGTTCATGCCGTCATTCCAGTCGCCGCTACCGATCAACGGTAGCCCGTGCTTGCCACGGCGCAGGCTGTGTTCGATGGCGCGAACACAGTGGCGATAAAGCGGTTCGCGCAAATCCGATACGCCCGGCAAGTCGTAGTAGGACTCTTCGCCAGCGTTCAATGCACGGCCCTCCAGAAATCCGGCCGGCTCGTCCAGCACCGTCAAGTCACCGGTTATTTCCACATAGCGACTGGTCGTCGCCACCAACCACAAAAAGTCGTCTGAGCAGGCGGTCCGGACGCCGCGATTCAAGGGGGGATGCCACCAGTGCTGAACGTCGCCCTCCTGATATTGATGGTTTGCGCACAGCAATAAATGTGCGCGTACCGTTGCAGGGTCTGCATGAACCATGGCCATGCTGTCTTGCAGTTGATCCCGGAACCCAATAGCGCCACCCGATTGGTAATAACCACTTCGGGCGAGGAAGCGGCAGGCGATGACCTGGTACATCAGCCAACCATTGAGCATTACATCCAGGCCTGGCAGCGGCGTCTTCACTTGAATAACCGAAAGCAGCGAACGCCAGTGGTCTCGAACTTTTTGCAATTGCGTGGCTGCAACCTGGTCGCCTCGGTACCTTTGTACCGTTTGAGTCGCCGCTTGAGCGCTTTTCTCTGCACCCAGTCGCAGGATCACTTCGGTGCTTTCTCCTGGCGCGAGTGCCACGGCCACCTGGATCGCCGCGCAGGGATCAAGACCCCCACCGGTGCGCCCGGACAGTCCTGCATGCTGCATTGCAGCAGGGGATTGCAAAGTGCCGCTGCGGCCGATGAACTCGCTTCGATCGCCGGTAATGCCATGGTCGATGGTATCGGTGTCAAAGAACGCCACACACTCACCGAATTCGACTGAATAAGCATTTTGGGCAAACAATGCACCACTGACCGGATCGGACCGGGTCACTACATGCATCGCCGACTTGCTACGCAAATCGCCCAACACCCATTCAACATAACCCGTCACCGTGAGTGTTCGGCTGCGAGCAGATGTGTTGCGCACCACCAGCCGCGAGAACTTGACCGGGGCATCCAATGCCACATACACCCACAACTCTGTCTTGATGCCGTCTCCTTCATGCTCGAAAACGCTGTAGCCAAAACCGTGGCGCGTTTGATAGTGACCGGTCCCCGGGCAAGGCTTGGGCGTGGCCGACCAGAAATGGCCGGTCTCTTCATCGCGCAGATAAATGACTTCGCCGCTGCGATCGGTAACGGGGTCGTTGTGCCAGGGTGTGAGGCGGTATTCATGGGCGTTTTGCGCCCAACTGTAAGCACTGCCGGACTCCGAGACTACCGTGCCCAACTGTGGGTTCGCGATAACGTTGACCCAGGGTGCCGGCGTGGGGCCGCTTGCTGTCGAATTGATCACATACTCGTAGCCATCCTCGCTGTAACCGCCGTAGACGTTGCCCAGTAACAGCGGACGAGGGATGGGCGCAAGCGGCTTTGCCGCTGCCATCGGAGTGTATTGACGGGTCGCCACGAATGGAGCGTATGCCGGTGCGATGCGTCGGCGGTTGACTTGTTCGGCAATAGAGCCCCATCCCTCGCTCAGCACCAAACGTGCGACAGAGAGGAACAACGTGCGGTCCTCACTCGACATTTGTTGGGCACTACGCACGAAAATCCCACCGGGACGGTCCATCAGCGTGGCTTCGCTGCCGGAGCTGACAAGCCCCATGATCGCGTCCTGCAGTTGCTGGCGGTAACCGCTCTGGTCATCATTCCAGATCAACAGGTCCACCACTAAACCTTTCTGGCGCCAGTACGCATGGGCCTGAATCATCTTCTGGACCAGCTCGAAGTTATCCAGGCTTTTTACCCGCAAGAGCACGATAGGCAGATCGCCGGAAATCGACTGACCCCAAAGCCCCTGCTGGTTGCGTCGATTACTCATCAATATGGCGCTGTCTGAGCGCAATGCGGGGTTGGCGTAAAGCAACGAAGAGGCCATCTGTTCAAACAGCCGGGCGTCTGCGGGTGAAGCGTTAAGCTGTCGCAACAGCACTTGGCTGTGAGTCCATGACAGATCGAAGACCCTGTCTGCCAAGTGGCGATCGCGGTATTTATTGATCAGGGAAATGCAATCGTCTCGGCTATCCGCCACGCCCGTCACAAGATCGATGGTGGCCTGCTGTCCCGCTTGCAGTGTGATACGGCAGCGGATCGCCACGATCGGATCAAGCACCGCGCCGTGACTTCCCGATAATTGTGCACACCCGGGCGCCATCGAGGCAGGCGCACTCAAGTTGAGCCCTCGACCGATGAAGCGGGCGCGGTCCGTTTCGTAGGAGATCGTGTCGATATGAACCCCGTGTGCCGCCAGCAAGTGACACATCCACGGTGTATGTTCAACACTGGATCGAGGACGGCGACTGCAGATGATGGCTTGCAGCGGTAACAGCAACTCGGTCTGCACGAACAACTTGCTGAACGCTGGATGCATTGCATCGGTGTCAGCCGGGGCCAGCACCACTTCTGCGTAGGTGGTGATCTCGAATTTTCTGGCAGAGGCCCCGCGATTAGTGATGTGCAACCGGCGTAGTTCAATGTCGTCTTCTGGCGAAACGACGATTTCCATGTGTGAGTCGTAATCCATTTCCAGCGCCCGAAATTCTGCCCGGGCATCGCTGAAAATGGCCTCCTGAACCTCTGTGCGGCGCAGAGTGGGTTGAAACGCAGCGGACCAGAATTCGCCGCTCGCGATATCCCGCAAATAACAGAAAGTACCCCAATTATCTTGAGTGATGTCCTCGTGCCAGCGACTTACAGCCATATCATTTCGGCTACTGTAGCCGCCGCCTGCACTGCTGAGCATTACGTGATAGTTGCCGTTGGAGAGCAATTGAACGGCGGTACGCTTCCGCCCTGGTTGGGCAAATAACCTCAGCTTGGTGTCGTGGCTCTGGCCGTTGTCACCAACGGCTGGTGTTTGGGGGGTTTGCAGATAAGGCTCTGCTGCTTTGGGCACGCGCTCCTGCAGCAACAGCAGGGCAGATCGCAACGCAGGGTCTGACTCGAAACGACGTTGCATCGGCTGGTTGAGCAGCACGCTGGTCAAGGCGAGCAGGCTCATGCCTTGATGGTGAGCCATGAACGACTGCACCAAGGCGAAACGCTGGCCACGCGGTAATCGTGCTTCGGTGTAATCGACGGCTTCGTAAAGTCCGTAACGCCCCATCGCGCCCTGTTGAGCGAGGCGTTGCAGGTTTTTGCAGGCGGCCTCGGCATTTACCATCAGCGCCAGGGCACTGGCGTAGGGTGCTATCACGACGTCATCGCTCAAGCCGCGCTTAAGGCCGAGCGCCTGCACGCCAAACGCTCGGTATTGGTAATTGAACTGGGTATCGAGCATGTAGTAGCCCGACTCCGATACCCCCCAAGGTATGCCAAGGCTTTTGCCTTGTTCGATTTGTATGGTCACGGCGGCACGGCAGGTCTGATCGAGCAGGCTGCCGTCATAGTTGGGCATGACCAGCAGCGGCATCAGGTATTCGAACATCGACCCGGACCAGGACATCAAGGTTGGTACGCCGGCATAAACCCCCAACAATCGGCCCAAGGTAAACCAGGCCCGCTGGGGTATTTGGCCCTGTGCAATCACAACAAAATTGGTCAGGCGCACCTCGGAGGCCAGCAGGTCGTAGTAGCCGGTGTCCAGGCGACGTTCTTCAGTGTTGTAGCCGATGGAAAACAAATCGCGTTTGCGGTCGTAGAGCAACGCGAAATCCATCTGCGAAAGGCCGCCAGTCAGTTTGATCAGCCGATCCAGGAGGCTGATGGACTCGCGGGCGTGGGTACGTACCGCCTCAAGACGAACATGGTGTTCGGTGGACCAGTCGTCACTGTTGAGTTGGGTTAGTTGCTTCAGCGTTTGGCAGAGAGGTTCGTGGTTGAGGAGAGGGGCAGGCAGTTCATAGCGAGCAAGCGCCGCGATCCAGTCGTCGCATTGAGCAGTGAACGCATGCTGCCAGTAGATGCAATCGTCCTCGGCGTTTGCCAGCGGTGCCGCAACGATGGCCCGAGCAGTATGCAGGTGATCCAGCAATGCATGGGTTTCGAGGGTTTGCGCTGCTCGCTCAAGGATCGGCTGTAACTGATTACACAGGTCTTTCGTATTCTGCGTTTCACCCAGTGTGTTTAACGTATCACGCAGGCCGTTAACGACGGAAAGGCCGAAGAGGGGTTGATCCGGCATTTGCACCAGACCCGCTCGCAAAGTGAGTAGCAGGCCTGCCAGGTTGCCGCTGTCAACAGTGGAGATGTATTGCGGCCTGAGTGGCAGGCGAGTCTGTGTGTCATACCAGTTATAAAAGTGCTGATGGTGACGCTCCAGTGTGTTCATGCTGTCCAGTGAGGCGGCCAGGCGTAGCAACAGGCGTTCGGTGCTCAAATAACCAAAGTCGTGGGCGGCCAGATGGGCGAGCAGAGCCATGCCCATATTAGTGGGGGAGGTGCGATGGGCAATCGTCGGTTTAGGTTCTTCTTGGATATTGTCCGGCGGTAACCAGTTGTCCTGCGGGCCTACGAATTCATCGAAAAACGCCCATGTTCGACGGGCCAGCACCCCCAAAAAATGCAACGCCTCGGGCGAGGGGGCGAACGCCGCGTGCTCCGGCTTGGCACTAAGACGCCAGGCGATCCATGGACCTGCCAGCCAAGCCAGTAGCAGCGGAGCGGCAATGGCCAGCCTGACCGGATCAGTCAACAACCCTCCCAGCGCGCTCAGCGCAAGCAGTGGTCCAAACCACATCTCGCGGTAGAGTCCGGATACCCGATTCGACGAACTGCGCTCGACCTCGCGGGACGGCTGCCATTGCAACAGCAAGCGCCGGCTGAAAAACATACGCCACAGCGACCGCGTAATGGCACCAGCGCTGTAGTACATCTCGAACGGTAGCCAGGCGATGGTGGCGCAGACTTGCGCGAGGTCTTGTGCCAGCCCATTAAGAAGGGCTTTGAGGTACTCCCGATAAGGCACGTTCAGTGGTGGTTGCAGGACATCGGTAAAGGTTCTGAGCAACGGTTGGATAACCAGCAAACCGACCACCGCCAGTGTCCAGGCCAAGGGTTCACTGCTGGCAAACCAGCCCCAGACCAGCATTGACAGCAAGGCCATTGGCTCAAGACTTCGACGCAGATTGTCGAGGATCTTCCAGCGCGCCATGACGCCCAAGCGGTTGCGCGTCCATTCACCTCGTGTATTGCGTGCCCAAGGGAGCAGCCATGGGACTAACTGCCAGTCACCGCGGATCCAACGATGCCTGCGTTTAATGTCGGCGCTGTAACGGGAGGGGTATTGCTCATACAACTGCACATCGCTGAGCAAACCCGAGCGTGCGTAGCAGCCCTCGATCAAGTCGTGGCTGAGTATCTGGTTATCTGGCAGACAGCCTTCCAGCGCACAGCTAAAGGCATCCACATCATAGATGCCCTTGCCAATGAAGGACCCTTGCTGGAACAGATCCTGATAGATGTCCGACACCGCACGGGTATAGGGGTCGACACCACCATCACAACCAAACAACCGGGAGTAGAGGGTGCGTGGTGTGCTGGCAAGGCTGATGCCTACGCGCGGCTGCAACAACGCGTAACCGGATACGATTTTTTCCTTGCAAGTGTCGAACAAGGGCCGGCTGAGCGGGTGCATCATGGCTGCCACACATTGGCGAGCAACATCCTGCGGCAGCAATGTGTCGGTATCGAGGGTCAGCACGTAACGCACCGATAGAAGGGGGCGTATGTCACCGACAATCGTCGTGAAACGCGTTTTGCCGGTGCCGCGCAGCAACGCATTTAGGTCGTTGAGTTTTCCTCGTTTGCGTTCATGCCCCATCCACACCTGTTGCCCGGGGTTCCAGCAGCGCGATCGATGAAACAGGAAAAACCGGTCGACCACGCCTTCAGCGTATTTACGATTGAGTTGGTTGATAGCCTGGGAGGCGAGTGTCAGCAATTCTGCGTCCTGAACCTCGACCTCTTCTGGCGCATCAAGAAAATCAGTGAGCAAGGCGAAAAACAGATTATCGTCGCGATTGGCCAGGTACCTGACCTCCAGGCCTTCCACCAGCTCCTCGATATCGGCACTAGTCGCGATGAGTGAAGGAATGGCCACCAGCGTGCGAGCTTCCTCAGGAATACCGCCGGCGTAGTCCATCTTCGGCAATATGGTGGGCAACAAGCTGAAGGTCACTAGCCAATTGATCAGACTGATTGCCAGGCGACTGGTCATGATCAGGCAGGGCACCGCCAGCGCCAGCAAGGCCACGTCGGGCAGACCGTCACGACTCGCAGAGGCGAGCAATGGCAAGGCAAAAATCAGTGTGAGAACGCCTACCGGTGTCAGGTAAAACATCAATGGTGAAAATTGCAGAAGGCGCTTCCAGCGCTCATGCAGAGGCACGTTGGCAACAAGCCTTTGTTCAAGAACACCAATGCCAGCGCCGATCAGGTAATAGCCGATATGGCTGTGCAGCGAGCTGTCCAGTGCCGCTGCGTGCTGCTGTCCCGACAGATCAACGACGATCTGAGCCACCTGAATCTCTGGCCGATGACTGCGCCTGGCGAGCCGTTCGATCATGTGTCGATAACTGTCGCGGGTGGCGAAATCCATGAAAGGGTAAACGGCGGCGGGGTCTTTCTTCAGAGTCTGTTCGACATGACTCATCGATTCGACGAATTCGCGCCAATTGGTGGCCGTCAACAGGCGCAGGCTTGCGATGCTATTGCTGATAGACACTTGGTCGGCAGACTGTTGCTGCGCGTCGAGGTGTACCTGACGCTCTGTGCTGGAGCCCGTTTCACCCAGTATTTGCTCGATCCAGTTGAGGGGCAGGGCGAGGGCCACACTCTGGCCCTGCAAGCGGCGGGCAAACTCAGCTACGAACGCAGCACTCAACCGTGGCACCGAATGGGCCATGTCGGCGACGGTCAGCACGACATTTTTTACATCACGCCCGGAAACCTCGATCAGGCGCTCGGCCCAGTCATCCGCCCTGTTTCGGTCGTCCGAGTTTGCCATTACCCGTGACGCCACCCGGCGCAGGTTTTCGATCAACGCAAGGCGCACCATGATCGGGATCGCCCATAGCTCCCCCAGTGCCAGTGGTGTTACGGTCTGATAGGCAACGATGAAGCGTCTGAGGCTCCGTTCGTCGAATCGGCCGTCACCATGGGAGATCGTTTCCAGCGCAATGTCATAGACCCGTGGAAGGCCTGCGGAAGGGCCGTTGGTCAAGCGTGGCAATTCCCGGCTGTAGCCTTTGGGCAGATGCTTTCTGGCGGTACGAATGTGATCTTCAACGAGGAAGTAGTTGTCCAGTAACCACTCGGCGGCCGGGGTGACGCGACGGCTGGAAGACTGCGCCTGCGTCAGCGCGGTGCAGCTTCGGTTGAGCACAACCTCATTGTCGTCCAGTCTGCCCAGTAGAGCATCGTGGGAGGACAAGGCACTGACCTGATGCTGGTCGGCCAGGGCCATACCGTGACTGGCCATTTGGTCTGCGTTGAACAGTTCGGCGCGTAGAATCGGCTCATCGGCAAACTTGATTCTGGCGAACCTGCCGGTTCGACAAAAGGCAGCCAATCGAGGTAACAACAGTCTGATGCGTGTCCATATGCTTGTCATATTCCCCCTGATCTGACACGCGTGCTCGCACACCCGATAACGATGAGTTGAGCGCGGCGCAGGCGCCTGCGTGTGCCATGTGAGCGTCACTATTCGAGAAACTAGAAGTGTGCTGACTTGACGCCATTGCAGTCTGTTCGGTGGCGAACATACCGATGGGCTTGCGTCTGCCGGGTCAGCTGATGAGTAGGTGGTTTTCTACAAGTTTTACGCCTGGAACCGCCCAGGCTGTGTGTTCGACTGCTTTACGTTCAAGCCATCGGTGAACTGTGCCTTCGAGCGTTACTTGATTGCCCTGCACAGTGACGCGGATCTTGCTGGGATCCAGCTCGGCACTTCGTGCCAGGGCTTCTTCTATAAGCGTCTTGATATCTTGAATGCTGTCTTTAGGCTTTATTGTTATACGGTTGTCGATCCCCACGATCCCTTGCAATTGCTGTATGAGGGCTTTTACGGCGGCTTTCTGGTATTGCCATTCCACATGCCCCTCAATCGTTACCCATCCGTGCTGAACCTTGATCTGAATGGGCTCCTTGGAAACCGCCGTGTCCCAGTGAATCAGATCCAGACAACGGGAGGCGATCACACCATCATCAATAGCGTGGGCGCCGGATACCTGCACCTCGAGCTCTTCGGCCACGGCAACGACGCCTTTAACGCTCTGAACTGCGTGTTCGGCGGCGATTTTTTCAGCGTAAGTCCTCACATGCCCGGTAAGTACAACAACGCCGTTTTCGATGGTGACACCAATAGCGGCAGCATCGATGTGCGGTAAAAACTCCAGCTCGTCCAGAATACTTCTACGTAACGTCAGGTCATTCATCATCAATCCTCTTGGCGGGCAGATTCTCCACGGCCAATTACTGCGCACCGGGTTCTTCCTTGGCGATTCATGGCGTGTGCAGTCCGGTGATGAACCGCTGAGAGCTTTGCGAGTTTGCGGGGGGAGGGCGCTTGCTCGATGCCAAAATGGTCTCAAGTTAAAGCGCCGTCTGTGCGTCAGCACACAGACGTGCCGTAACGACCACGCGCACGCTGTTGGAATCGTTTCTCAAGACAACTACGGAACGTCACGCCTTGCGCCATTAAGGTATAGCCCCACAAACACCCACCCCGGTGAAGCCGGACGAGGTCCTCAATGTTGGCTGACGTTGTCTTTCTGCTCGACGTCGACAACACGTTGCTGGACGGCGACCGCGTTGTTGATGACTTTCACGAGCACTTGAAAGCGCATTTGGGTCACGACCATGCCCGGCGCTACTGGGCAATCTTCGACAGATTGCGCAAAGAACTCGGCTATGTCGACTACCTGGGTGCCTTGCAGCGCTACCGGCTTGAGATCGGGCAGGGCAGTGCAGACGAACAAAGATTGTTGATGATGGCGTCCTTCCTTATTGACTACCCGTTTGCCGATCGACTCTACGCACATGCACTGCAAGTCATAAGGCATCTGGGCCAATACGGCCTGACCGTAATCCTTTCCGATGGCGATGTGGTTTTACAGCCGCGCAAGCTGCAACGTTCGGGGCTGTGGCAGGCCGTAGAAGGGCGTGCATTGGTCTATGTGCACAAGGAAAAGATGCTACAGGCCGCAGAACACCACTATCCCAGCCGTCACTATGTGATGGTTGACGACAAGTTGGGCATCCTGGCGGCCATGAAGGATATCTGGCGAGAACGGTTAACCACCCTTTTTGTGCGACAGGGTCATTACGCCATGGACCCGCAGATCATCGCCGCCGAGCCGGCGGCCGATTTTACGATTGAATGCATCGGCGATCTCGCCGCGGGTGATCTCTCGTACCTGTATCCACCGACTATACGCCGCTGATCGGAATTGCCAGGTTCTCCATGGCGGCCGAATAGTCACCTAGCCGCGCAGCACGGTTGCAGGTGGCGCGGTGCTGCAGCGCGCGCTGGGCTTGCTTTACTTTGCCAGGCTCGCCGCGCCAGATATCGAGGGCCGCCTGCTGGATCGCGCGTGCGAACGAAAACGTCAATGCCCAAGGCAGCCTGGACTTGAAGCGACGGTTCATCGCGTTCAAACGCGCTGTCGCCAGTTCGGCACTCTGGCCGCCCGACAGAAACGCGATGCCCGCCACGGCGGCTGGCACGGCGCGCAGGAGGGCCGTCACGGTGGTGTCGGCCACCTCGTCGATGTTGTCCTGATGGCTGCAGTTCAGGCCCGGCAGGAGCATGCTCGGTTTCAACACCATGCCTTCCAGCAGCACGTCTTGCACATGCAGTTGCTCGAAGACTTCGTGCAGCACTAGCGCGCTGACTTCGGCACAACGTTGCAGCGAGTGATCGCCCGACATCAGCACTTCGGGTTCAACCACGGGCACGAGCCCAACCTCCTGGCAGAGGGCCGCGTAGCGCGCCAGTGCATGAGCGTTGGCCGTGATGCATGCTGCGCTGGGCAGACCGGCGCCCATCGAGATCACCGCACGCCACTTCGCGAAGCGCGCACCGAGGGCGGCATAGCCTTGCAGCCGTTCGCGCAAACCATCCAGCCCTTCGGTGATTTTCTCGCCGTTGTGTCCGGCCAGAGCCTTCGCACCGGTGTCGACTTTAATCCCGACGACGATGCCGGCATCAGTCAACACCTGCACGAACGGCCTGCCATCGGTACACCGCTGGTAGATGGTCTCGTCATACAGAATTACGCCGCCGATACTCTCGGCCAGCGCCGGAGTCGTGATGATGAGCTCACGCCACCCGCGTCGCGCTGCCTCAGTCGGTTCAATGCCAACGGCTGCGAAGCGTTCGTTGCAAGTAGGGGTACTCTCGTCCATCGCAAGAAGCCCCTTGCCGTTAGCCAGCATCTGGCGTGCTGTATCGACAAGCTCGTGGGTATTCATATGCTCGCCCCCCATTTCCAGTTGCGGATTTCGGGCAGGTCCTCGCCATACTGGTTGATGTAGAGCTTGTGCTGGACAAGCTTGTCCTGAACCATCTGCTTCAAGTAAGCGCCCCTGCTGCCGAGATGAGGCAAGCGGTCGACAACGTCCTGTACCAAATGAAAACGGTCCAGGTCGTTCTGGACCCGTATGTCAAAAGCCGTGGTAATCGTCCCTTCTTCCTTGTAGCCGCGCACATGCAGGTTGCGGTTGTTTCGACGATAGGTAAGCCGATGCACCAGGCAAGGGTAGCCGTGGAAGCCGAAGATGATGTGCTTGTCCTTGGTGAACAGCGAGTCATAGTCCGCATCACTCAACCCGTGCGGATGCTCACTGGCTGACTGCAGTTTCATCAGGTCAACGACATTGATTACCCGAATCCGCAGGTCGGGCAAATGTTCACGCAGAATGGACACGGCCGCCAGAATCTCGAGTGTCGGAGTATCGCCGCAGCAAGCCATCACGACGTCCGGTTCGCTGTCCTGGTCGTTGCTCGCCCAGTGCCAGATCCCAACGCCCTGAGTGCAGTGCACGACCGCCTCATCCATGGTCAACCATTGCGGCAGCGCGTGCTTCCCGGCGACGACCACATTGACGTAATTACGGCTGCGCAGGCAGTGATCGAATGTTGATAACAGACAGTTCGCATCGGGCGGCAGATAAACGCGAACGATGTCGGCTTTCTTGTTGATCACATGGTCGAGGAAACCTGGGTCCTGATGCGTGAAACCGTTATGGTCCTGCTGCCAGACGTGCGAGGCAAGGAGGTAGTTCAACGAGGCGATCGGCCGTCGCCACGCCAGCTCCTTGGTGACTTTGAGCCACTTGGCATGCTGGCTGAACATCGAATCAATGATGCGGATGAAGGCCTCGTAGCTGTTGAAAAGCCCATGCCGACCGGTCAGCAGGTAGCCCTCCAGCCAGCCCTCGCACTGGTGCTCGCTCAGCATCGAATCGAGGACGCGGCCGGTGGGCGCGAGAAACTCGTCGTTCGCAACGGTCGCCATATCCCATTGGCGGTTGGTGACATCAAAGACTGCGCCAAGCAGGTTCGACAATGTCTCGTCCGGCCCGAAGATTCGAAAGTTGTCGGGGTTCAGCTTGATGATGTCCTTGAAAAACTCACCGAGCACCAGGGTGTCCTGGGCGAAAACGGCGCCGGGGGAGGGGATCTGAACCGCGTGCACACGGAAGTCGGGCATATGTAGATCGCGCAGCAACAGTCCGCCGTTAGCGTTTGGATTAGCGCCCATGCGCCGCGGGCCTTTCGGTGCCATCTCGGCCAATTCCGCAATCAATCGTCCGCTGGAGTCGAATAGCTCCTGCGCCTTGTAACTCTTCATCCAGCTTTCAAGTTGAGCCAAGTGCTCGGAGTGATGGGCATCGACCAACAGCGGCACCTGATGCGAGCGGAAGGTACCCTCGATTTGCAGCCCATCGACACTTTTCGGCCCGGTCCAGCCTTTGGGTGATCTGAGAACGATCATCGGCCAGCGCGGCCGTGTGACCGATTCAGTGGAGCGGGCAACTGTCTGCAATTGCCCGATTTGCGCGATGACGGTGTCTGTCGCGCGGGCCATCAGTTCGTGCATCGTCGCAGGGTCGTCGCCCTCGACAAAGTAAGGCTCCCAGCCGCAGCCACGCAGAAACTGCTCCAGTTCGTCATGAGCGATGCGCGCGAGCACCGTCGGATTGCTGATCTTGTAGCCGTTCAGATGCAGGATCGGCAGCACTGCACCGTCAGTGACCGGATCGAGAAACCGGGTGGACTGCCACGCCGTGGCCAGCGGGCCGGTCTCGGCCTCGCCGTCGCCGATGACGCAGGCCACTATCAGATTCGGATTATCAAATGCGGCACCGAAGGCGTGGCTGAGTGAATAGCCGAGTTCTCCGCCCTCGTGGATTGAGCCTGGTGTCGTCGGTGCGACATGGCTGGAAATACCGCCCGGAAACGAGAACTGCTTGAACAGCTTCTTCAGTCCTGCTTCATCCTGGCTGACATTCGGATAAACCTCGCTCCAGGTGCCTTCAAGATAGACGTTGCCGACGATTGCCGGGCCGCCATGTCCGGGACCGGCAATGTAAATCATGTCCAGATCGTTTTTTTTGATAACTCGATTCAAATGGACGTAGATGAAGTTCTGTCCTGGTGTCGTACCCCAGTGGCTGACAACAAGCGGCTTGACGTGTGCCATTGTCAAAGGATCGAGCAGCAACGGGTTGTCATAGAGGTACATCTGGCCGACCGAAATGTAATTGGCGGCTCGCCAGTAAGCGTTCATGCGCCACAACTCTTCTGCAGCTAACGTTGGACCATCGACGGCAAGAAGCCCGGCGACGTCCACGTTTTGATTCTCTTGCGTAAACGTAAGCGAGTCGTTCATGGTCACTGTTCCTTTTGTGAATTGACGTTAGGGGGATTCATGGCCGGGGCCGCTCTGCAGATCGCAAGAAAATCCGCAGACTTCAGACTGGCGCCGCCGACCAGGACGCCGCCGACTTCCGGCAACGACAGAATCGAAAGGGCATTGGAAGGTTTGACTGACCCGCCATACAGGATTCGCAGCTTTTTGCCCTCAGCACCCAGGCATTGGGTCAGGCAGTCCCTGATGTGCGCATGCATTTCAATGATTTGTCCGGACGTCGGCATCTGGCCGGACCCAATAGCCCAGAGTGGCTCGTAGCCGATCACAGCGCTGGACGCCGTCATGTTTTCGGGCACGCTCCGGGCGATCTGATCGCCGCAGACGGACAAGGCATTGCCTGCCAGCCGCTGCGCGCTCGTCTCACCGATGCAGATGATTGCCAGCAGACCCGCACGGCGCGCCGCTTTGGCTTTAGCGGCCACGACTGCATCAGTCTCCCCGTAATGCTGGCGGCGTTCCGAATGCCCGACGATGACTGCTCCGGCGCCGGCGTCCTTGAGCATCTCAGCGCTGAGATCACCGGTAAAAGGCCCCGAAATCTCGGCACTGCAATCCTCTGCGCCAATGGAGATGCCACCGGCGGCCGTGAGCACCGCTTGTGCGATCAGCGTCGCGGGCAGGCAAATCAAAACCTCTGTCGATGGCAGCGTCGCTTTCACCGAGGCGGCCACCGCTTCGATCTCATGGAGCTGGGATGCCACGCCATTCATCTTCCAGTTTCCGGCGATCAGTGGTTGCATAGGCTGCTTCGCTCTCCCGTTCGAACCGCAAGGCTCCTCGATAAGGTTTGACGATGCGCTCCGACAGCGCTTCGTTCTGTGCGCCAGCGCACGCTACGGTCAACTTGGTGTGAAAAGTGGAACGCAGAAAGGGTCGTATCGCTCCTTCAGGCAACCCAGAGAAAGCGCATAAGGCACTTGCGTGTGGTAGCGAACAGACCTATTCCGCATGCGTAGGTACAGTCGATTACAGACCTCGGTTTCCGCCAACTACTGCATAAGGAGTTGAGATCATCGTCGCCGATACACACCGGCCGCATAAGAAATACAGCGGGAGTATAAGAATGAAAATCTCAAGTATCGGTCCTCATCGAATGGGGGCCAGCACGCTTAACCGTTTTGCACTTGGCGCTCGGGGATTCAGGCGTTGAAGGCGCTCAACGCCCGGCCCGCATGGTTAGCGCTGGCAACACACTACGCACAAATAGGCAGCACACATCTGCGTGATTTGTTTGCTGCGGACCCGGAGCGTGGCACACGCTTTGTGCTTGAGTCCGCCGGGCTTTACCTTGATTATTCAAAAAACCGCATCAGCGGCGAGACCATCGGTCTGTTAGCCTCGCTGGCACGCGACTGCGATCTTTATGAGCGTATCGCCGCAATGTTTCGCGGCGAACTGATCAACACCACCGAACAACGGGCGGTGCTGCATACAGCCTTGCGAGCACCGGCGTGCGAGCAATTGTGGGTAGGCGGCGTTGATGTTGTAGCTCAAGTGCACTGCGTGCTGGATCGCATGTCCATTTTCAGCGAGCAGATCCGCAGCGGCACTTGGTGCGGTCATACCGGCAAGCCCATACGTCATGTCATCAATATTGGTATCGGTGGCTCCGATCTCGGCCCAGTGATGGCGTACGACGCCTTAAAAAACTACAGCCAGCGCAATCTGGATATGAAGTTCGTCTCCAACGTTGATGGTACTGCGCTGGCTGAGGCCACCCATGGGTTGAAGGCGGAGCAGACGCTATTCATCATTTGCTCCAAGAGTTTTCATACGCAAGAGACGCTGACGAACGCTCTTGCTGCGCGAGCCTGGAGTCTGTCCCAGCTGGGAGACGAGGCTTCGGTGGTGCGCCATTTTGTGGCCATCTCAACCAACACCGAGGCGACCGCTGCATTCGGTATCGCGCCCGAACAGACGTTTCCTTTGTGGGATTGGGTAGGAGGTCGTTATTCGATGGCATCGGCCATAGGCCTGTCGACCATGATAGCTATCGGACCAGCTCGTTTTCGCGACATGCTTGCTGGCATGCGAGCCATGGACGAGCATTTCCTGCACGCACCGATCGAACGGAACATGCCCGTAATGATGGGCTTGCTGGCGATATGGAATAACGACTTCCTTGGTGCCAGCACGCAAGCGATTCTGCCCTATGAACAGTACCTGTCACGCTTTCCTGCTTACCTGCAGCAGTTGACCATGGAAAGTAACGGCAAACATGTCACTTGTGATGGAGCCGCTGTCGGTTGCGACACATCACCCGTTGTGTGGGGGGAACCGGGTACAAACGGCCAGCATTCGTTCTACCAGCTACTGCATCAAGGCACCCGATTGGTGCCTTGTGATTTCATTGGCTTCGCTCATAGCCTTATCCCGTGTCAGGGAGACGACAGGTTTTTTGACAACCAGCATGACCTTTTGATGGCCAACCTGATCGCAGCTTCCGAGGCACTGGCTTTTGGCAAAACGGCGAGCGAACTCTACGCCGAGGGCACAGAAGAGGCCCTAGTGCCGCACCGTGTAGTGGGAGGCAACCGGCCCAGCAATACTCTGTTGGCCATGCGACTGAGCCCGCACACACTGGGCGCACTGGTAGCGTTGTACGAACACAGCGTTTTCACGCAAGGTGTGATTTGGGATATTGATTCTTTTGACCAATGGGGCGTCGAGTTCGGCAAGGTTCTGGCTGGGCTGGTGTTGGCCGAACTGACCGAATCCGAACATGTGGCGCTAGCGCACGACAGTTCGACCAATGCATTGATAAGAAAGTATCGTCATCTTCAATGATTTTTGGTTACAACCCGTGCTACAACTCTTCTAATCGAAGTGAATCGAATGAAACTAGCCCTCTGCAACCACTAAAAATTTCTGTAAGCCTCGTCCGATCCTGGTTACCTCAGCACTTCTGGTTTTGGTGCTGCAACCTGAACAGCTAGCTCCCCAAACGATGAGCTGGCATCTACATATCGCATCGCCGACTTCACATCCTTCCAGCCCACATAACTCATCAAACTCTTAATGTCCCAGCCATTCGCCGATGCCCAGGTCGCGAATCCGCGGCGCATGGAGTGACTGCTGTAGAGATCAGCCGAGACGCCAGCCTGCTCGAAGATGCGGCGAAGCAGTGGTATCAGGCTATTAGAGTTGATACCGCCGTCAGCAAGGTTTCCCCAACGATCGACCTTCCTGAATACAGGCCCGCGCGAAATGCCGGCGACGGTGATCCAGTTGATGTAAGCCTGAACGGAGCAGAGCTTCTTGAGCGCGGGGGTGTGGAATGTCGTCCCCAGGTGTTGTCGATCGCCTTTCGTATGCGGCAGGTAGAAAGTGATCCCTATCCCTGACTCGGCTTGGGTGTGTTCGACCTGAAGACGTGCCAGTTCATCACCCCGGAAACCCCTCCAGAACCCGATCAGCACCAAAGCAATGTCTCGCCGATGTCTGATCATACTTACAAATTGGCCGCGCTCAGCCGCGAGAGCTGCCTCTCGCTCAAGCCAGCTCACCGCTTGCTCCAGGTGGAATAGAAGGAGAGGGGCTGCCTGTTTTTCTTGGGTCGGATGCAATGTCCGGATGCCCTTGATCATTTGCTTAACAGTCGGCGTTTTTGTGGGATCAGGGAATCCCTGCGTGATGTGCCACTGAGCCAATGCGGCCAAGCGCTGCTTCAGCGTGTTGATGGCGTGCTTATCCGCATATTCGGCGAGGTAACGCACGATGCCATCCCCAGTGGCAGGCAGGAACCCACCCCAGGTCACTTCGAAGTGCTCCACCGCGGCACGATAGCTTAGCCGGGTGTTTTCCCGGGTGCCGGCCTGCAGATAACGATCAACTTTGTTCATCTCGACCCTTCTACGCGAAACGTACCTTTCCCGGCGTCGAAAAAGGCCAAAACCAGTTATATGATGCGATAACGCTTCATTATTTTATCAAAGAATCACCCTTTTATTGTTTTTTTATAGCAGTAAAGTGCTATGTATGTACGTGGTATGTAAAACAGTACGCAATTGTAGGAGAGAAAAATGGCACGCGGCGGAATTAACAAGGCGATTGTCCAGAAAGCCCGGGAATCGCTGCTGGCTCGGGGAGAGAATCCGAGCATCGACGCTGTGCGCATCGAGTTGGGAAATACCGGCTCAAAGACCACTATTCACCGTTATTTGAAGGAAATCGAAGATTTTGACCCTCGACCGCGAGCCTCTAGAGAGCGGCTGAGTGATGAATTGACCGAGCTTGTTGCCGGCCTTTTAGAGCGAATGGCGGAGGAGGGAGGTGAAGCTCTTGCATACGCCCAGGCGCGCTTCGACGAGCGGCGCAGCGAGCTGGAGCAAAAGCTCGATGGCTTGAGTGCCGAACTCACATCATTGCAGCGTGAAGTGGATAGTCAAAAAGGAGCGTTAGCGCTTCAAGCGGATGAGTTGCAGATTTGCCAGACAAGCCTGCAAACAGAGCTTACCCGCAATGCCCGCCTGAGCCAAAATTGCAGTGACTTGGAAATTCGCGTGCAGGAGAAGGATCAGCAGATCCGCTCTCTGGAAGAGAAACACCTTCATTCCCGAGACGCTTTGGAGCATTACCGCAATGCAGTCAAGGAACAGCGAGATCAGGAACAGCAACGGCACGAAAGACAGGTGCAGCAGGCTCAGGTTGAGCTGCGCCAACTTCAGCAGACGTTGATGGTCAAGCAGGACGAACTGACTCGACTGAACA
Source organism: Pseudomonas sp. 43NM1 (assembly GCF_002836905.1). Classification (NCBI taxonomy): domain Bacteria; kingdom Pseudomonadati; phylum Pseudomonadota; class Gammaproteobacteria; order Pseudomonadales; family Pseudomonadaceae; genus Pseudomonas; species Pseudomonas sp. 43NM1. The sequence continues at coordinate 139,258 of NZ_MKGS01000002.1, forward strand.
GAGATAACGAGCGCTTGCTGAGTGAGGCTCGACAGCAGGCCAAAGCGGCGGCGACGCATGAAGATGCGGCGGTTCGATTGGCCGGTGAGATTGCTGCCATGAAGACAGCAGTTGCCAAGGCAGACGGGGCGAAAGAATCGCTTCTGGAGCAGCTAGGTATGTCGCGTGCCGAATCCAAGCGGCTAGAGGAGGGACTGGCGCAATCAAACGCGCAATTGGCCGCAACCAAGAGGGTGTCGGAGCAGTACTCTGCGGAGCTCATTCAGCTACGACAAACCAAAGATCATCCTGCCACTCACATTGAAAGCCCCACGTAAAGACCAAGGGAGAATTAGCTTGATGAAGTTTGACGCGGTATGTAGCGGTTCGGTTACAAGCACTCTTGACCTGAAATATGCGCATGAGCGCCTGAATCAGATGGTTTCTTCGGATGATTGTTCGGGGCCACTGAAGCGCATCGGACGAGTTGCATCAAGTACGAAGAAGGTGACGTCCAAAATTAGCAGGGAGGGTTTCAATGCGTAGAGGGCTATACATCGCTACTCGATCCATATCTGACGGTGGCGACAGGCAGAAAGCGGCCGATTCTGTTGAAAAAAATCGGATTTTCAGATCGCCTGAACTCAGGTACGACCACTACCGGAGAACCGACTCACCACATTGAGTGGTTTCTCGGCCCTTCGTTGACCTTTGCTGCTCTATTAATGGGTTAGTTTGAGGTCTTTTGCTTCGTGCCGGCGCACCTATCCCGTAGAAGGTGGCCCTTGAGATGCAAGTTTGGCCAGCCGTCGCAGGTTCTGTACCGCGGCCGCCAGCGTGAACTCATCGGACGCGCCACTCATGCCACGTAGTCGCAAGCGATCCAGTTTCAGGATGCGCTTGAGGTGGGCAAACAACATTTCGACCTTCTTACGTTCGTGGCGAGAGCGCACGTACTCCGGCGTCGCCGCGACGCGTCGAGCCACATCACGCGCGGCTTCATGGACGCTACGGACGATCTTGCGAATCGAAGTGTTCGGGCAGCACTTGGCTTTCATCGGACAGGATACGCAGTCGGTCTGCCTGGAGCGGAAGATGATGGTGTTAGCTTTTGTGACGTGTGAACGCTCGTTCCTGAAGGCTCGCCATTCGCTGCGTAATACGTTGCCGGCTGGGCAGCGGTACTCCTCAGCCTCTTCATTCCAGTGGAAATCGTTACTCGAAAAGCTGTCGTTCTTGCGCTCGGTTTTGTCCCACACCGGCACATGCGGTTCGATGTCTTTTTCCTCCACCATCCAGGCCAGCATCGGCGCGGTACCGTACCCACTTACATCGACTTGACCGATACCACTTCCACAAATCTGAATTTTTTCTGGCTGTCTTAGTAGCTTCTTGTTCTGCAACTAGGGAGCTCAGCGTATCGGCCTCATGTACCATCTCGTGCATCTCGCCTTCAAATTCATTTCCCACACGGAGCGTGACTCTTAACCTAGGTGTGAAGCCTTTTGAGACTGACTTTTTCTTCTCTGCCTTCACCGGTTGCACGATCACAACATCCGGGACGGTGTCCTGCACGTCCGGGTGAATTGCCGGCGCAGAGGGCTCAGGATCTCCGAATAGGGCCCGGCGCATATCATCTTCCATCAATTCTGTATTCACGCTATTTCTCAGAAGGGTGTTATCTATACCTGATCGATTCTATTAGGATGACCAGACTCTGTTGTAAAGCGTCGCTGGGGTGAGAACGAACCATTGCGGCCTGTCACGAAGGCTGCAATCGACTCTGAGCGGGCGCTAGTAAACGTTCGTTGGGCGGGCTTTCAACGCCGCACTGAGCGCTGTGTTCAGCGAAGAACGATGCTAATCGATGGGGCTCTGTGACTCCGTCATACCAGTTGAGCAGAATGTGAGAAAGCCGCGCTTACGAGAGCGGTGAACTGTAGTGTTTTATACTGTTTTTTGCTGAGCAATGACCGCTTCCGCGACCTGTACGGAAGCGCTCGCTTCTTTGAGGGGAACTTCACCTACTGAGAGGGAGCGCTCGATCAATAACTCGCTGCCCCTGTCTTTTAACAGCGCTTGTAACCGCTGAAACTCGCTACACCAAATAGTTTCAATATCTCGATCCCGGGTTTTGTCGCGGTCACCGCTGAGAGCTACTGCACGAACCTGCAGACGACCATTGTCGGCCTTGCCGCCAACTTCTACGCCATAGCCGGGGGTGGCTACTTTACGCAGCACGACCTTGCCAGTTTCTGCCCAAGCGGTCGCCATGCCTTCGCGTACTTCGTAGCCAAGGCTGGCCAATCCCCTTAGCACGGCTTCGCGGCGGGCCAGGGCCGCTTCGGCCTGCAAATGGGTTGCGATAAAGGCTTCGCACTGCTCGGTCAGTCCCGCAATCGTCTCTAGGTTGGTGACGGTAGTACAGGTGCTGATTTGACTTAACAGCGCGGTATAGTCAGTACCTGCCTGTGTTTCCATTTCGCTGGCCAAGTCCTGTAGCCGTTCGAGGCTCTCTCGCTTGTTTTTGAAAGTACGAGTGGATGAGGCCAAGTCGAGGACGAGACTGTCGAGCAGCAGATTCCGCCGTTGCGATCCGGGTTCCGCCTCGGCTCTTTCCTGCGCCTGAAGGAATGACGCGGCGCTGTCGGTACCCTGGAGCAGCTGCAGTTCAGCGATGTGTCGGTTTATGCGTTGCAGGCGTATATCGGGCAAGGTATCAGGGTGTCGGGCAGCCATCCATTCGCTTAAGGAGTTCGGAGTGTCATCGACCTTGAGTTGCTGTGCCAAGGCTCGCTGGGCTTCGCTGAGCGTCTCCTTCTGATCGGCCTTGGCCAATTGGGCGAAACCCGCAGCCAGCAGACGCTCGCCATCTTCATTGATGATGCCGTTGGCCAATTGCGTGAGAGAACGCAACAGGTCTTGATCGGCGCCTTCGGAGCGCGCTTGCAATGCCTCGAGCAATGTTGCGGCGTTCTCCTTAAGGCGTCGTTCGCGTTGGCGTCGCTGAGCGGAACGAATTATCGCGCGTTCTTCGCGATCCTCTAGGTCTCGGCGTAGGTGCTCGATCTCGGCCGGTACGGCCTTCTGCAGCTCAGCAAAGCGCTCTTGCGACAACAGGGCGCGCAGGCGATCGCGTCGGGCGAAGGTGGCGACGCGCTCCTGTTCGTTCAGCTCTCCGACCTTAATGGCTTGCGCCTGCCAACGTGCCAAGACCAGCTCCAGGCGTTGTAGGTGGCCTTCGCAGATGGCGATGATTTCTTCCCGGGTGACAATGCGAACGACCTTCGGACCACTCATAGGCAGGTTTCCGTATCGGCTGTAGTGGGCGTCTGTTGCGACGGGGGCGTGGCCTGCATGGCCTGTTCAATGGCTTCACGCAGGCGTGCACGCTCGCTTTCACCATTGTGATACCAAGCCTGTGACGAGACTCGGTGAATATGAGGGATGGCACGGTGCAGTACGGTCGGACGCCAGATTTCCCGGTCGCGGGCGCGCTCTAGCAGTGCGTGGCACGGGGCATCGCATTCGATGCCGATGCCGTATAGGCCCGTGCTGGCGTTCTCGATGGCGAAGTCGAGACCGAAGGCGTCGCCCTCGCTGGCAGGGGCGGCCTGCCAGCCCAGGGAGTGAATAAACTCGCCGACCAGTCTGACGAAACCATCACGGCGTTGGCCTTGTCCTCGTTGCTGGCCGTTTCGGTCTGTCTGCAGGCGCTCAAGCAGTTTACCGCTACTACCGAACTCCCCCGCGGAGAGAGCGCGCGCGTACTCCAGATAGCCTTGCAAGTAGTCACGCGGGCTGATCGGCGCGCGGTGTGTGTTGAGCATATCGGAGATATCGGCGATCGGCATCGAGGTGATCATCACCACCTTGCGTCGTGCACGGGTCACCGCCACATTGAGGCGCCGCTCGCCGCCGGTCTGTCCGAGCACACCAAAGCTGCGACGGAAGGTGCCTTGACTGTTGCGACCGAAAGTCGAAGAGAAGACGATGACGTCGCGCTCATCACCCTGTACGTTTTCCACGTTTTTGACGAACACTGACATATCCTCGCCGTCCTCACTGCGTTCGCGCTCTTCGGTGTAGGCAGCACGAAAAAGTTCGTCCTGTTCCGCACGCTGCTCCAAGTGCTCCTCGATTAACTCTGCCTGCTTTCGGTTGAACGTGACCACGCCGACCGAGGGACGCAGATCGTAGGGTTGCTGCCAGAGTTCATTGAGATACTCAACGACACGTTCGGCTTCCTCGGCGTTACTCTGGTTCTGGTATAGCCCCCCGACCTCGATCAGCTCCAGAGGCTTGATACGCAGGATGTTCGCTTTCGGATGACGGACCGGGACGTTAAGACGGTTGCCGTAGAATGAGGCATTGGAGAAGCCGATCAACTCGCGGTAGGCCGAACGGTAGTGGATCTGCAATGTTGTGTTGGGCAGGGCGGTGCGCGCCAGTTGCAGCAAGTCAGGGCAGTCCTTGATCTCGCGACGATTCCAGGTGTCTTCGAAGGCTTCGCTTTGTTCCTCGTCAGCGTCAGTGTCAGGCTCGTCGCCATCGAATGTTTCGGCTTCGTCGCTTTCGATGCGGCTGGAGAAAAAAGCAGTCGGCGGCATCTGTTTCTCGTCGCCGCTGACCACGGTGACCTGACCTCTAAACAGGGTCGGCAAGGCGAATTCCACAGGCATCTGCGAAGCTTCGTCGTAGATCACGGTATCGAACAGGCCCGCCTTAAGCGGCAGCACACGGCTGGCCACGTCCGGGTTCATCAACCATACCGGACGTAAGCTCATTAGACCGAGGTGGCTGCCCAGTTCGATGAATTCGCGCAGGCGCCGCGAGCGCTTGCCCGTTAGTCGGGTGACGTCCTCCCACTGTTTGTGATTGCCCAGGCGAGTAAGGTCAATGCCGTTGGCGAGTAACTCTCGGTTGAGCACACGCATCTGCGCGTCGGCTTGAGCGAGGCTGGCTACCTTGGCCCGAGCCTCATCCTGACTGAACAGCAGTTCGGGGTAGGCCTGCTCAAGTCGATGTTTCCAACCTAGTCGCGCTTCGCGATTAAGCAACCGTCTTACGGCGGTCTCCAGTTGCTCGGGTGCGATGCCGTCCAATTGCTCCTGGCGCTGTCTCAGCAGTGCGAGTAGCTCCAGATCCGGCTCGGCCAGCTGACTAGCGCGGCCACGGAATGACTGATAGGCGGCGAGAAACGGCTGCGCCTCATGCAGGCGGTCAAGCGGCAATTGATTGTTCAGGTTGTGCGCGATGGCGTGTTGCAGTTGTTGCACCAGCTCATCGCCCAGCCAATCACCGAGCACTTTGAGCTGGTCAAGGCTGGACTGGCGGACCCCGTGGCGCATCAACGAGGCATCGAGGTTGTTGAGAAGCGCCTCGAGGTGTTGCTTGTCTCCAGCCAGGACGGCCTCGTCGGCTTCCTCAGGGCGCGGCGATTGCTCTATGGCGTGGGCCAGCGCCTGGATCTCTAGAAGGTGGCGGATGTCGCTCTTCACTGTGCTGACCAACTCCAGGCAGGCTTGCTGGCTCACGGTCTCCAGCTCTAGTACCTGATGCAGTGTCGCCAACTCGGCGCGCAGAGGACGCCACTGAATTTCCAGGTGGATCGCGGCGTGCAGAGTCGGGAGGACATCAGCAGCGAGACTTTGCCCTTGCTGTTGAAGAACGTTGCGCAAGCGCTTGCGCCGCAGCAGATGCAACGGGTTGATGTTCGCCAGCCAGGTTCGGGTAGCCATGACCTTGGCGCAGTCGTGCGCCAAATGCCTGAGTGTCTTGTTCTCAACCAGACTCAGTGCTGGCGATAGCGTGGCTGCGTAGTGGTCCTGGTCCAGCTGACCGAGCTGCTGATCGAGCTGGCGTAGTTCGCCGAGAATCGACTCACCTCTCGGCGCCTGGCCGACTTCGCGGCTGCGGAACAATGGCAGCCAGCGCGCCAAGCGTAGGCGTTGCTCTTCTTTCAAACCGAGCAGAGTAGCGACATGGGACGCTATCCAACTACGGTACGGCGTCGGATCGTCGATTTCGAAGCTGGCCGAATGCTTCTGCAGCGTGGCCTGACGGTTAATTTCGGCCTGGGTGAAACTGTTCAGGTTGTCAGTGAAGGCCTGCAAGGTCGCACGGTCGGCGGCGAATGGCTTCAACTGCTTCAACAGGCTGCCTTCGAAGCGAGAGGGTAGCCACAGACGTATCAGAGGGGCGCAGTTTTCCTCTAAACGCGTCAGGCTGGCGAGGTTCAGTGTTACCAATCGTTGACGTAAGGCCGGGAACTCGATTGGCTCAGGACCTGCCTCCAATTCAATCAGCTCGCCGAGCAGTTGGCGATAACTAAGGCCGGTGCTTTCATCTAGACGGTGCAAGCTCTGGTGGAAGCGGTCGAGTTCACCCTCTAGGGCTTCGATACGCGCAGCGATCTGCTCGCGTTGTCGCTGCCAGCTTGGCGGCCGAGTGCCGTCAGCGAACAAACGCTCCAGCTGTTCGCGGATGCTACGGATGACCGGTTCGCGGTCGCGGTTGACGTCATTGAGCATAACGATGCGTTGGCCCAGACCTTCAGCCACCAGGCGTTTGTACACCACTTCTAGCGCGGCATGCTTCTGGCAAACAACAAGCAGGCTGCGCTGACGGCCGATGGCGTCGGCGACCATATTGACGATGGTCTGGCTCTTACCTGTACCTGGCGGCCCCTCAACAAGTAGCCCTGGACTATGTCGTGCCTGGATCACCGCCGCTTCCTGGGACGGGTCGCTGGCAACAGTGAAGTACCGCTGCAACTCGTTTGGTGGTGTCACAGGCACAGCTGCATCGGCTACTTTGAGGCGCAATGCAGTTTCCAGGCCGGTGCCGACAGGCGACAGATTCTTCAGCTGGCGCAAGTCTTCGCCGATCGCCTGCCCCATGAAAGTCACATGAAAAAGTACCGCAGCGCAGCTCAGTTCATCTTGGTAAGGAGCAATTTCCACGGTACTGGGCGGTAAACTGCCGAGCACCCGCGAGCGGATGGTAGCGAGCATACCGAAGGCATCCATCACATCCGCCGCGCGGATCGACGAGCGACCTAGTAGTTCATCGGTTGTCTTACGCCAACGCTTGAAGGGTTCGGCACCGAGCACGCTTTCCAAGGCAGGGTTGAGCCGAATTTCTTCACGCTCGCTGTCAAACGCCAGAGCGGCGTGCCCACGGCTGCCCAGTTCAAGCTGCAGCTTAACCGGCCACAGCAACAACGGGATGATCCGCGTACGCGTGGTACCGCGTGCATCGCGGTTGAGCAGGAATGGGAAACCTAAATAAAGGCCATCGATACCGGTGTCGCGTTTGTACAGCGCGCTCTGCCGGTACAGGGCATGCAGGCGTGATTCCAGTTGGCTGTTGAGCTGGAAGCTTTCCGGGTCCAGGTTCACCGCATTGGCATTGCGTTGCAACAGATGGTCGAGCAAGGCCGCGGCCGGACTGCGTTCGCTGTTCAGTTCGTTGACGTCAACGCGGGCGGTGGTCTTGCCAATGCTCATGCGCACCAACGGACCGCGCATCACGGCGGTCACTACCTTCTTCTCGAAGAACTCGAGGATCTGCGACACATACTGCTGTTTCTGTGGCTCCAGCCACTGGTTGGACGGAATGGCCAGCAGCACCAACATCTGAGCCAATGGCATGCGCCGCTCCAGACGGAAGTGCTCGGCCCATTGGTCCACTGTCGCCACGCCGGAACGGGCGAAGCCGCGAATGCGCTCATCGACACTACGGTACAACACCAGACGTGAATGCAGCAGCAGTTCACCCGCAGTCTCAGTATCGAACCAGCTGACGTCGGCGGTCTTGGCTAGTTCGGCGGCCTTCTCGATGATCGAGCTGGCCGAACGGAACTGGCTAATCGCGGCACTGAGCAGCACAATTAGATCCTCTTCCGCGATTACCCGGCGCTCTGAAAGTGACAGCAGCCCCGGGTGATCGGTGTCGGGAAGTAGTCGTTGGCGCTCCTGCCACTGCGTCGCCAACTTGGCACGCGAGGTCGATAGCAAGTAAATCCGTAACGGCTCCTCGACCAGCTCGATATGTTGATGCAAGGCACGCTGACGGACACTTTCCGCGCGGGTCTTCAGGCGCGACAGCCAATGGTCAGTCTGTAGCTGCTCGAGCAAGTCTGGAACCGAACCGCTGATCAGGCGATAGCCTTCCAGGGGGTGTTCCAGCAACCATCCTGGGGTCACGATCTCGCCGCGATGGATTAAGGGAATTTCTGGATTGAGAGCCTTCAGTGCCAGCATCAGGCGGAAGTCGTCCTCGATACCTTCGTGTTGAACGATCTGACGCAAACCTGCGACCAGGGAAGGCGCCAAGCTGACCTGCTCGGCCCAGGTCACTATTACCCCACGAAGCAGGTGGTCGAGGGCCTGTTGCCAGTTGTTCGTCTGTGCCGCTGCTAGGGCGAATACGCCGGGCAAGTGATAGCGGCGCGGTCCTAACTGCAGCGTAGCGCCTTCGCCCTCATCATTCTGTTGAACGGAGGAGGGCGGTGCCTCTACCGCAATACCGTTAAGCCAGGCCTCGACCTGCGGCCATTGCCAGCGCTGGTGGCGGTCGCGTGCCAACAGCCCACGCAGCAGCAAATGGAGTTGCGGGTCGAGGTCGTCAGGGATCGGCACGCCGTTTGCCAGTACGTGGATCAGGAAGGCATTGGCATTGACGCCACTGAAGCAGGCACCCTGCGTCAGTTGCTCGAGCAGAATCATGCCAATGCTCCACCAGTCTGAGGCAGCTGCAACGCCACCTGCAATGGCCTCTGGCGCCATGTAACGACTGGTTTCTAGGGGCGAGACGATATCTAGGTCGAACTCCGACAGGCGTGCCGAGCCGAAGCCGCTGATCACTAGGTCCAGCGGTTCGCGGGAGCGAACGAGAAGACTGGTGGGGCGCAGGTCGCGATGACGAAGGCCGGCCTCATTGAACACATGCAGCGCCTGGCCCAATTCGCTGACTACGTGACGCACGCTGGCGTTATCGCGAATGACGCTGCCAAGGTCAGCCAGGGTCCCACCGCTAAGTTCCTCAATAACTTCGTAGGCGCGATCATTCCAGCGACCGGTGACGATGATCTCGGGTACATGCTCGCGCGGCAACCGGCGTACCACATCGTAGATCACTGGATCCGGCTCAGAGCCGGATCGATACAAGGTCAATACCGCTTGTTGCGCGGTTTCGTTGTGCTCCACGAGGTAGCGCTCACGAACGCCGTCGGTGTTGCTGATTTCTCGAACCAAGCGCCAGCCATCGATCAGGGTTTCCGTGACTGCTTCTGATTCGCCGCTGTCTGGCACGGAAGCGGCAGGTACCGATTGCGCGAGCTCGCCGCCACATTCGTGGCACATAAGGTCGCCTAGGTCCATTGGGTGACCATTTTCACAAAGCAAGACCGTTTCGTTGTCCGGTGCTGGGCTCACTCTGGCGATGGTCTCCTGGGTCGTAATGGCCTGGGGGCGCCACCCTTCAGGGTGGATGGGTTCTCCAGCGAGATCCCAGCCACAGGCCGTCTTGAAGATGGATCCCTCGCAGAACATCTCCTGAAGCGATCGCTCGGTGTTGCAATTGGGGCAGAAACGAATCATGGGGTACTCCATTCAGCGGCGTCGCGTTGCGTGTGCGCTGATCTGTAATTGATGGCCCTGGTCCTGCAGCAGGTCGCGCAAACGCAGCAAATCACCGCGCCGAGGAATACCGGCCATCCACACGCTGCCCGTTTCGTCGAACATTAGGTCGAGTGCCTTGTCGGTGGTCATCAGTATGCGTTCAAAGTCGCCCAAGCGCGCCCGACCCAAGGGGGTAAGCAAGTTAAGGCGTTGGTTGTCACTTCCGCGCAGAGCCATAGTTTGGCTGGTGGCTTCGTCGTAGGGGTCGCTGATCAACGCATCGATCAGGCCGCTGGCCTGGCGCAGTTGGTCATCGAGGTGTTCCAGGGAATAACCGCTGTAAACGAGAATATCGACCTGACTAAGACGACGCAGGCCTTGGAGCAGGCGGATCAAGGCATCAAACTGATCGAACGGTTCGCCGCCTGAAATCGTGATGCCGTCTGCCACGTCCAGCCAGGGCGTGATCTGATCCAGCAGTTGTGCCGTTGACAGTCGACACTGCCCTGGCCCCCATGTATCGGCAGAAATACAGCCAGGACATCGGATGCTGCAGCCTTGAAACCAGATGCCCAAGCGCTGGCCGGGGCCCAGGGTAGTGACCGGAAAATGCACGCGCGACAGGCTCAAGTCCATGCTCAATGACGTTCCATCATCAGTCCACTATTAGTCAACTTGGTGATCGTAAAGTGTTCACCTGGCTGCGCATCCTGGTCGAACAACGCTCGCGACAAGGGGTTGAGCAGGCGTGCTTCCAACTGGTTGCGGATACCCCGTCCACCGTTGGATAGGTCCTGCAAGCAAAGGCTGTGCAGGGTTTGGCGTGCCTCGGCTGTCAATTCTATAAACAGCTCCTGTCCCTGGAGGTCGCTAAAGGTAGCGTTGACCATCTGCTCGAAGATTTGTACGGCGACATCCTCGCGGATAAAGTCGAAGACGATAATGTTCTCGCCAATACGATTGAGAATTTCCGGTCGGTTCAGCACCAGCTTGAAATGCCGGTCGATCTCGCTATGCACCTTGTTCTGAACCTGTTCGAAGGCTTCGCCAGGCAGCACATTAGCCACCCGTTCGCCGTTGTCGCCTTGACGGTAGATGCCCAAGTTGGAGGTGAACACAATCAGTGCTTCAGAGAAGTACACTCGATCTCCGCGGCCGGAGGTGAGTACACCGTCATCAAGGATCTGCAGAAATTTGTCGAAGATGCGGGGGTGGGCTTTTTCAATTTCATCGAATAGCACCACGCTGAACGGTTTCTCCCGAATCGCATTGGTCAACTCGCCGCCGACGTCATAGCCAACGTAGCCGGGCGGTGCGCCGATCAAGCGCTGATCTGCATGTTCAGCACTAAATTCTGACATGTCGAAGCGTATATACGCGCTTTCGTCGCCAAACAGCAGACTGGTGATGGTCTTGGCCAATTCAGTTTTGCCCACCCCGGTCGGGCCGGCGAGGAAGGCCACGCCCCTGGGCCGATTGCCCTTGCGGGCGGCGCCGACACCGGTCATCGCGCGCTTGACGATGTCGAGCATGTGAGTCACTGCATGCTCTTGGCCTTTGACCCGCTGGTGAACGATGGCGTCTGCCTGGCGAATTCGCTGACGATCAATTTTTAGCCAAGGGTCTTCGGTAACACCGATCTTATACCGGCGCACGGCGTCGGCGATCTTTTCCATTGGTACATTCTCTACCCGTGCCAATTGCGCGATGGCACTGAGATCGAGCAACAACAGCCCCTCAGTGTTTTGTACAAACGCTTCAACAGCCTGGGTAGTGGTTTCTTCGCTGGCGCCCTGACTACCTGTGAGCGCTTTTAGCAGAGCGGGCGCGAGTGCTCGGCGGACAACTTGATCAGGTTTGGACACCGGAATATGGCGAAGGCGTGGGTTGTCGACCAAAAACCAATCAGGTAGATCACCTTCCTTTTCCACTAGCCAGATCAGAGAGTTAAAGAACGGTTTACGCAACTCAGTCGCGGGACGGCTACGGGCCTGATGGGATTGCACAAGAGCTTGGGTGAACAGTTGGTGTTCAGCAGCGTTGAGTGAATCGTTGCGCATTACTAGGCGCGAAGCGAAGTCAACCAACAGCGCGACGGGCTCGCCGGTTCGGCCCATCAGGCGCGGTAAGGTGGCGCTTAACAGATCGATACCTGCTGGCGCGACCCCGTCAATTAGGGTCAAACCAAGTTCCTGCATGAATGTCTGGCCAGTTGCAGGATCAGTACCGGGCCTACCAATGGACCGGAAACCGGATACCGGGTCCCAGACAAGCACGTGGGCATAGCCTGCATCGAGCAGGGCATTACAAAGGGTCTGATTGAAGCTCTGCGCGGTTACTGTCCCAGGTGTCACTTCGCTTGCTTGCAGATCGCGAATGTTGCCTGACAGTACGAATTGGCTCTTCAGCGGCAGGAAGCGCAACAGGTCGCGCAGCCAACGTGGGCTTTCAAATATCTTAGTCCCTGACATATTTCAGCTCGTAACGTTCGGCGGATACACGCAGGGTATTGCTCACTGCAGGTATTTTCCAGCCCAACTCAACCAAAGCTTTGGGAAATGATAGGGATTCAACCAGATTGGTAGCCGTGTTCGTCCTCGGAGAATCGACGCTGGATAGAGGGGCGATCAATATTCTTGCTTGAAAAAGATGGAATTTCGAAGGCGATCCCAAGTCAAAAAACCGCAATGGGAAGCGGGCTTGGGTTCTTACCGGTTTTCGACAAATCGAGGCAATTCTGACGAGTAGAGCAAAGTTCAGGACGAGGACGACGTATTGTGCTTCGGTTTCAGGACTATCGCGCCATCTACCATCTCGATAGTTAACTCGTCTCCGAGGCCTAAACCTAATCTCGCAAGCAGTTCTGGTGGCAGATCAACGATGACGTCGCCAGTTCCATCCGCGGTTTCCTGGCATTTGACTGTCCAGCGTTCGTTTTCGCTCATGATCGTTTAACTCTCATTCCATCGTAGGGGACGTTTCATTATGCTCATGATTAGTTCTACTCGGACGGATATTACCGGCCGGTGATGGACGGTCGCTGCCTGTCGCGAAAGGTGCACCGAAAATGCAGAACAAGAGGGTGCCCTATGTTTGCTGAAATTCTGCGCGAGAATGCTTATGGTGCCTACCGGGTGCGGTTGGAAGTACTTCTCCAGATCCCCACGGACGCTTCAGATCGGGACATCCACGAACTGATCGAAGCTGGTTTCTCGGCTGGTAATGTGAAAGCCCTTTGCGACTTTGGCAGAATGAGTCCGCTAGAGCACGACCAGATAATTTCGCCCAAAGCTCTCAAAACCAAGCTGGCGCGCGGCCAGCGATTGACGGTGGACGAGAGCGATCACCTGTTTCGTGTTGCACACATCATCGCCATGGCCCAGACGCTCTTCGGGGACGACGAAAAGGCCAAGCACTGGCTCTACAAGTCCAAGGATTGCTTTTCGGGTAAAAGCCCAATTGCGATGCTTTCAACCATCCAGGGCACCCGCCGGGTTGAGGAGATGCTGATTCAGTTAGCAGAAGGGTTAGCATTCTGATTCTATGGCGCGTTAGCACTTTGCAGATAGGACAGGCCGCAGGGAGAGGCTGGTCAACGGCAGGTGAAATATCGCCGGAAACCAGTCGCCTTCCTGGCCAGCACGCCATCGGGGCCATGCTGGAGATTCTCGTATACCTTGAGATTGACTAGGAGACTTCCCCGGAACCCTCAAGTTGCTCAAGGTCGATATGCCTGACTCAGTACGAGACGCCAAACGACGCTCCGCACTAATGCGACATCACCGGCTCCTCTCTAAGAGTTTTGGTCCGTATTGATCTCACGCCGAATACGTTCAAGCAGCGAGTCTAAATCTGTATCCGGATCGAGGAGCAAAAAACTCTCAAGGAGGAGGGTAAGCGGGTGCACCCCCATTCTGTCGGCAAGCTCCGATGCCTTTTCCAATGTAACGTTCTTAAGGCCGCGCTCAAGCGTACTGAGATATGTCCTGCTACTGACGATTCCAAAATCTTCTTGGGTCAAGCCCCGGCGAAGCCGTGTGTTACGTAACGCAATGGCGAACGCTTCCTTCAGTTCCATTTTGCTTAATCCACAAAAGGAACGATCAAGCCTTTTTGAACTCTATAGAGCTACAATCTATAGTGTTCATTTTGAGAGAGATTTATGCCCGCACTTCAGATTAGCGCCCGTCAGTTATCTACGACGAGTCATGAACAAAGTCCTTCAACCATGCTGATGGTCGCGGTGGCGAACGTTGCTCAGCCGGAGCAGGGCATAGAGATAGTCAAACGCTTCTCCGGCCAACATCTGATCGACCTGTTCAACGAAATGGATCGGCCTGATTCAGATAAAGTCATCGTTGGTGTCCTGCTGGCAATTCCTCCAAAACTTAACGGCTCTCCGCGATGGATCGCTGAGAATGTATTTGATTTTGGCCGAGTCGAGCTAAGGTTAGCGGATGACGCTTGCTTGGATACATACGCCTACCGGCTTGCTTCAAAAGCTGTATTTAGAGACAACGCTATGGTCGACCCAGCAGATATCCTGGGCTGGAGATCACTCTATGAAACGTCCAATGCGGATGGTGACGTTGATCCAGAGCTTGTCGCCCATCAAACCTGGTTGTCTATCGTCATCACTCGAATGGTCAACGCAGTAAATCTACCTGATGAGGAGGATGCCCCTGAGTAGTTGTCGACTCTCCATTGGTACCGTAGCTCAATCCCAACGGAGACCTTTTTGAAGATCAAACCGGGGAGGAGGGTACGGATACTTCAGGCTTTCAAACTTATCGACCTCCACGCTAATCATCGCTGCCGGCGATAGGCCACGACGAGCGCGACGAAGAAGCACGCTTACCCAACCGTGTTCACGAGAGGCGGCCATGAAAGGAAGACGTAAAGTCAAAACGTCTAAGTGGTTTTTAAAAGCTCAATTTGAGGCCGAAGCTCAGCGCATGATGGCAAATAGATCTAATGAAGCAGCACATAGATTTATTGATGCGGCCTCGCAATTCGGAATAGAACAAGAACCTGCTGGGCGCCTTGCGGGCGGCTAGCATAACCCTAATCCTCAACGTGACCGTGGCTGCACATGCGTATTTTCGACCCATTACATGTGGTCAAAGAATGCCCCCTGGATGCATAGACAAATCTGAATTGCCTAGCTGACAGCCTAACCCTCATCAAGCGTCCCAGTATTTCTTCCGATGTTGAGAGCCCCATGCACAAATCAGATCTTCCAATGCTACTCACTCAGACTATCGAGGTAGTTATCCGCGCGGGGCAGCTACTTATTGCGGAATGGGCGAGGGTAAATGGACCACGAGGGAAGGGCGATAAGGCCATAGTAGACATAGAAATCGAATGTGTTCTACGCCAGCAACTTCTAGGACTTTTTCCTTGTGACTTCTGGGGCGAGGAAACCGGACATAGCCTCACGGGACATTCCTGGTGTTGGGTCGTCGATCCTAACGACGGTACGAGTGATTTTCTCAAAGGTCTCAAAGGGTCTGCCATTTCTGTCGGCCTTTTGCATAAGCAAATTCCGGTATTGGGCGTGGTCTACGCACCAGTCACTGCTGAGGGCTCGCCTGATTGCATCGCCTGGTCTGAGGGACTACCCGACTTGTTACGCAATGGACAGCCAGTAGCAAGAAAGCTTACTGGACTGGCGTTGTCGAGCAGCTCCTACGTGATGGTGAGTGCCGCCGCGATCATCAAGCCAGAGATCAATCGTGAGCTCTGCACCCCCAGCAGTTTTGTTGCGATGCCCTCAATTGCCTATAGGCTTGCAAAAGTCGCCGCAGGAGATGGAGTCTGCGGAGTTTCTCTATACGCGGTTTCTGCACATGACGTCGTTGCAGGACACGCATTGTTGCGAGGTGCGGGTGGCATTTTGCTCAATGAAAATGGTGAGTCAATTTTCTATGTAACTGAAGCAAGCATGCAGACGGTCTCAAGACGCTGTTTCGGGGGATCAGAGATCGCGTGTCGAACATTGTTGGCTCGAGATTGGGGTCGTATTTTCACATTGGATGGGAGCCACGCTTAAACCGCAATAGGCCTTTGTTGCCATCTGGCAGCAGGCAACCACGCTGGCGCAGGGCGTGGATGAACAATCACTAGCCGGCCAGCGCCAAGTGCTGGCCGAAGAGCGCAAACAGTTGGCGACCGTTGAAGCCCGGGGCCGACTGGAAGCCGCGCAGGTTCGTCAGCAAACGGCCGAGGCGCTGGCCGCCCGCAGGCAGCCGAGATCCGACTCTCCGACTTGGAGCAACTGCTGACCCAGCGCTTGACGCAGATCGACGACCTGCATCAGCAGCGTGAGGAACTGCTCGGCCAGCGCGACGAGGTACGCCAGCAGTTGCAGGAAAGCCAGCAGCAGGCTCAGCAGAGGAGTGTTTCAGGGTGTTCACACAACCTGTCGTGGGCGGCCTCATCGGGGCTTTTTTGCTCGCGGTCAATGGCATAGTCGAGTTCTGCCACAATGGCATTGGAGAGGCGAATATTGTCCAGCACCTCAACCTTTGGTCTATGCGTTGCGCGAGGCGGTGTTGGCCGAGGGCGTAGTCCACGCCGATGAGACCCA
Source organism: Pseudomonas sp. 43NM1 (assembly GCF_002836905.1). Taxonomy (NCBI): domain Bacteria; kingdom Pseudomonadati; phylum Pseudomonadota; class Gammaproteobacteria; order Pseudomonadales; family Pseudomonadaceae; genus Pseudomonas; species Pseudomonas sp. 43NM1. The sequence continues at coordinate 155,452 of NZ_MKGS01000002.1, forward strand.
GATTCAAATGGTGGCGCCAGGCAAGAAGAAGATCCACTGAGCATATGTCTAGGCTTTTTCGAAAGGTGTGTTGGCCTGACGGATACGACCCGTTGCCACGGGATACCCAGTGCCACCGCGTGAAGTTGTTTATTATGCCATGCTGGCTAGGAGGAGGGGAGACGACCATCGACAAACGACCTTGCACTTACGGTGCCGGCGGCGGCACTTACAAACAAAGCCTAAATAGTAATGAAATTATGAGCTGGATGTAAAGAAATTGATTTTAAGCCAAAGTTTAAACTTGGGGCGAAGTTAGGAAGCAGAGCTGGCAAGATTTGTTTATAACATTTGCCGCCGCGCGACTTTCGCTTATGGTCCTTTCGGTGTCAGGGCGAGCGGTGAAGACTTCAAAGAGAATTTGTAGTCTGTGCCACGGGGTGAGAGAGGGTATATGTTTCATCCAGTCTTGGAGGGCTGCACGGGCAAGACGACCTCTCTAAGAGATAAGCTGGTCAGGGCAAGAGTATTTTAGAGGATTATTGAAAGGTGATCCAAATATCGACGATCGCGTACAATCTGTATGACGCAGAAGTTGTAGAGTGGGTAAGAAGGAATGAAGGTGCAAGGATCATATTAATAACTCAACTAAATAGATGTTTAGTCGAGCTAACCCATTAACCAAGTTAGAGCGCTGTGCGATTGGCAGCGCATCGGTCCGTAGACTATACCCAATTGTATAAATCATGCATCAGTCTTAATGCTGCTTAGTTTTCGAGCGTTTAGGTCTCATCCACCAGAAAGCCGAAAATGCACACGTGCGTTCAGATTGAGATCGGTCTGTTAGAAGTGCTGTATGAGGAGGCTCGACTACTGCCAAGTCCAATGATGACCATCACGAGTGATAGCAATACGCGCGTTATATTAGATCTACAAATCTCAGGGGACAACCTCGGACGAGGTCGATAGCGCCACAAAAGCGCGATTATTATCCGCTGAATGCTGAGCATGATCAGAATTCGACGGAAACCCTTGGGTGCGAAATTTCACTGCCGAAGCGGAACAAGCACCACAGGTAACTAAAAATCAATTCGTTAGCGCAAGACCTCGAATAAGCATAGGTCACTAATTCGTGGGATGCGGGCCAGACCTGGTCGTTATAACGCGGAAAATAGAGATTTGAGTCACTGTTTTTCCGCTGACTGATGACTATTGGACGGGTTTCAATGCGGTATCGCTCGGGCATACGCTCAGCTTACCAGGTAGCAACAGACGAATAATCTTATGAAACTCATAGCGTTAGAGTGGTTTTCACTTGAGTGATGGTCATTGTTCGGCAGAAATATGAGCTCGCGCAAAATCGTTATTAAATGGAAAAGCCGAGAACGATGATCAGGAGGCTTGTAGAGAGTGACTTTCCGGCGATCTGTGACCAAACGGCTGGAGGCAAACGTTGGCAGTAAAAAATATAGCCAGTTAAAACAGATGGTTACGGCCTAGCGGCGCTTTCCATTTATTAGTGGTTGCTGACAGAGCTTCAATCCTGCGGGTAACCGGGGCAAATCTGAAATACGTTGTTACGTGTAATGTATATTATGTTAAATCATGTATTACACCCAGCGCTAATCCCTACTGTCTGTTCCCAGTCACCTACGAACGAAATCTCACAACCCCCCAAAACGTTCAAAATAACGGCCCGGGCAACAGTTGTACCATCTGTTTCGGCTGGTGCGCCGGGTCTTCCTCCGCTCACCCAATCATCCGCGTGGCAACTTCCCACAACCGCTGCGCGTTATCAGGGTCTACAGCGTAAGGTGCAACGCCCGTGTAATCGGCAGGCCTTTTGGTGACCACCAGCGCTTCATTACAGTCCTCGAAATAACGACCACCAATGCCTTCCAACAGCGGAGACGCCGCCAGTAATACGGATGTCGCGGCACCCTGCTGTACGTTCTTCTGACGTTCAATTGGCGTCTTTAGCCCACCGGTGTGCTTCTGAAGATTGGTTGCGATTGCCCCAGGGTTCAAAGCGTTAGCGAAAATACCTCGCTCCGCCCAGCGGCGGGTGATCTCTACCGCAATGAGCGCGCATGCCGACTTGGCCTGGGCATATGACGCGAAAGCATCGTATGTGCGGAAGTCGAAATTGATGTCATCGAAAACCACCGGGCCCATCAGATTAGCGTTTGAACTCAGCGATACAATTCGGGCTCCTTCGGCTCTGATCAGAGCGTCCTGCAAACCTAGCACGAGCGCAAAATGGCCGAGAAAATTGGTTGCGAACTGCATTTCCCAGCCCTGCGATGTCAGTTCCCGCTCAGGAACGGCCATGATCCCTGCGTTATTGACCAAGATATCAAGAGGCTCTGACCAAGAATCAGCGAACGATTTCACAGAGGACAGATCCGCCAGATCGATTGAGCGGATATCTACGGTGCCCTTGCCTTCGGAGCGCAGTTCGGCGGCTACCGATTCTGCCGCTTCCGGACGCCGTACTGCCAGTGTCACGTTGGCGCCGGCATTGACCAATGCGCGCGCTGTCTCGATACCAATACCGGAAGCTCCGCCCGTTACGATCGCCCTTTTACCAGTGAGGTCGACCCCTTCAATGACCTCTTGTGCGGTTGAGTGAAACCCGAACGGTGTAGTGATACGCGTCATGAATTGTTCCTCGCATGTTGAATGGCCGCTGAGTCGAAATGACTTGCGGGATCACCGGGTGCCGGCGGATCAAGCGTCCTTCAATTCCAAAGCAGTAACGGCTGTGGACGAAGATAAGCCTCAGCACTGTCGCAAACAATCAGGCTAATATCGGATGAACTGATGCAGGAATTAGCACAATGCAGAAATCCGGGCTTCTTGAACTTAACGCCGTAGTCGCCGTTTCTACTCATCGCAGCTTTCGTCGTGCGGCCGTGGAATTGGGAATGTCGCCATCAGCACTCAGTCATGCGATCGCTGCACTGGAGAAACGCCTTGGCGTGAGGTTGTTCCACAGAACCACGCGAAGCGTTTCCCTGACTGAAGCCGGGGAGCAATTTCTGGTTCGGGTGCAGCCCGCTCTGCGAGACATATCCGCGGCAATGGAGGCGGTAAGCGAATTCCGTGATACGCCGGCCGGAACCCTGCGCCTGAACACCTCCGAAGGTGCTGCGCAAATGGTGCTGACGCCAGTGGTTCTCGAGTACCTAAGGCGTTATCCAGACATGCGGGTAGACATCGTTACCGATAGAAGTCTGGTTGACATTGTTGCTGGTGGATTCGACGCCGGCATACGGTTGGCGGAAAGCGTCCCGCAGGACATGATCGCCATTGCGATCACTCCCCCACTCCGTTTTGCGGTGGTCGCTTCACCCCAGTACTTCGCGAAATTCAAAAAACCCAAGGTTCCGGCAGACCTGCTCGCGCATAACTGCATACGCGTGCGTTTCCCCAGTGGCTCGATCTACAAATGGGAGTTCGAAAAGCGCGGTGAAGAGCAAGCAATAGAGGTCAGCGGGTCGTTGACGCTCGACAGCCACCACTTGATGTTAGAGGCCGCTCTGCAAGGCGCCGGCGTAGCCTGGACTAATGATTTCGCCGCTTCTGCTCATATTGCGTCCGGAAGGCTCATGCGAGTGCTGGAGGACTGGACACCTTCGTACCCGGGCCTGCGCCTTTACTATCCTGCGAATCGCCATATGCCGGCGGGACTTCGGGCTTTTGTCAACGTCGTCCGAGAAATTGTGTCGGAGAATTCGATCACTAAAAAGAAAGTCTGAGCTCGGCATATTTGTGCTGCAGGACAGCCAACTGAACCGTCAGAGCTTGAAGGCATCTCTAACGATGTCCTCAAGATCTTTGGGCTTGCGACCTAGCAGTTCTTCAAGGGTACGACTGGTTTGATCAAATGCGCCTTTCTCGATAGCGCGATACCAGTCGCCGATGAAGGCCGCGACATGTGGCGGCCAACCTTCGGCTTCGCGGGCGACGATGAAGGCTGCGGTCGAAATCGGCTGATAATGAACGGCTTTTCCGGTTATGCGCGAGAGCGCGGTGGCGATGTCTGCGAACGACCAGGTTTGTCCGCTATTAAGCAGATAAGCTCGGTGCTCGTGACCCGGCTGACTGAGCAGGGTTGCCCCGCCTTCAGCTAGTTCATCAATGTTGGTCAGTGCCACTCGCCCCTGACCGGCGGGTGCGCTGAAACCCTTCTGCGGAGCATCTTCGCCGATGTACATCGCAAGCACGTTGGCATAAAGCGGATGCCGGACAATGGTGTAATCCAGCCCGGATGATTTAAGCATCGCCTCTGTTTCGAGGTCGCTGGCAGTGACCCCCTCGATGGGACAAAAGTCATCGCTAACGCGCTGAATGCTGGTGTAGAACACATGTCGAACACCGGCCGTACGTGCCGCCTGAATGACGTTTCGGTGTTGCCCTACCCGATCGCTAAAAGCAACGGCTGACACCAGATAGATTTTTTCCACCCCGGCGAAGGCATTGACCAGGGATTCGACGTCGGTGTAATCGCCCAGCCGCACTTCGACGCCCAGGTCCGACAACCACGGCGCTTTGCTCTCCTCTCGAACCAAAGCGACGACATCTGCCGCAGGCACCTTGCGGACCAGCGAGCGCACTACTGCGCTACCCAGTTTTCCGGTCGCGCCGGTGATCAATATTTTGCCCATTACGCTGTACCTGTTTTGAGTGAGAAATTCGGTCGGCCACCACTATGGGCTCAAATTCACCAGCAAATTAGTCATCAATCAGTAGAATCAGCTTCAACCAAAAGTTGGAGATAGGCGTGGACAGTCTGGGCAATCTGGAATCATTTTTACGAGCCGCCGAAGCTCGCAGTTTTTCCGAAGCGGCTCGGCGGATGGGCATTTCCGCCGCCGCAGTCAGCAAAAACATTGCACGCCTCGAAACAAACTTGGGCACCCGATTGTTTCAACGCAGCACGCGAAGTCTGTCCCTTACCGAAGCCGGTGAGGCGCTATATGAACAGGTGGCGGGGAGTGTCGAAACGATCCAAGGCGCAATGGCTCAACTCGGCGACTCACGCGATGTGCCCACCGGCAGGCTGCGGGTCAACATGTCTCCGTCCTTTGCCTACGACTACGTGCTGCCTCTGCTGAAAACGTTCAAGCAACGGTACCCTTCCGTTGTGCCAGATTGGCACCTCGAAATCCGCCGTGTTGACTTGATAGGTGAAGGTTTTGACGTTGCGATTGGCGGCGGCATGGAATTAAGCCCGGGCGTTGTGGCGCGTGAACTGGCCAAGTTACACCTCGTCGCTGTAGCGGCGCCGGAGTGGCTCCAAGGCAAGCCACTGCCGATTGTGCCAGCGGACTTGCAAGGCCAGGATGGCATTGTCGTGCGATCGACCGACACCAACCGTTTACGCACCTGGACGTTGCGCAGTTCGACTGACGAAACGTTTGATCTGAGCCTGAAACCAACCGCCATCATGAATGATCCGCAAGCCCTGTGCATGTGCGCCCTGATGGGACTGGGCGTGGCATTGGTGCCTCTGGAGCGAGCATGGCCCTGGTTACAGCGGGGTGAGCTGATACGGCTATTACCAGAATGGTATGTCGATCTGGGCTCAATCTCCGTCTACTACTCGGCCAGGAAAGAACTGCCAGCTAAAACACGCGTCTTCATAAACTTCCTGATTGACCATTTTCAAGGCACCCTGAGTGATCACTTCAGCGCCATAAAAACTGGTAAAGGGAAGTAACAGCACGCCCTGGCGGTTCCTTCCTGGCATCAGCCAGGCAAGAGTCCAGCCGCCCAAGTCGGATTTGCGCAAAACGATCAGTTGGCATATAGGCTCTTGTTCTAACTATCAAAGGGCAGATTCTGCCAAAACGCGTGGACCTGGGAGTTCGATACGCAACCACCTGCCCTACCCCTCCCCTCTAAAATTGTCTTCCTCATTTCCTGCCGAGCAACACGAATATGGAAGACAAAGCGCTGTACCTCCTCGCTCTCTCGATGATTTTTCTAATGCCCGGTCCGGACATGATCCTGCTGCTTCAAACGGGTGCAAAGCAAGGTAGAGCCGCAGCGCTAGCGACTGCGTTGGGGCTCGCGTTAGCGCGTGCCTGCCATGTGGCTTTGACCGCTATGGGAATGGCAACAATGTTTAAGGTGCTGCCTTGGACTTTTGATGTCGTCAAATATGCAGGAGCGGCCTATCTACTTTGGATAGGCATTCAGATGTTCAAAACCAGTGGCATGAGTGCCCCTGCCATTACAGAAACTGGAGCTGTAACGTCTAGCTTGGGCGCGGCCATCCGACGGGGGCTCTTCACCAATTTACTCAATCCGAAAGCGCTGCTTTTCTGCTCAGTGCTGCTTCCGCAATTCATAGATCCGAATCGATCGTCGGTATCGGAGCAATTTGCAGTACTGGGTGTAGTACTCGTAATCACCGGTCTGATTTTCGACAGCATTTATGCCACTGCCAGCGCTTGGGTAGGGGGTTGGCTGGAGCGTAGCGTCACCGCGCAACGAGTTCAGCAATGGCTTTTCGGCACCCTCCTGATTGGATTTGCAGTGCGGCTGGCGTTTGTACAGCAAGCCTGACGTCCTGAGAAGTACTCGCGCTAATTGACGAAGACAGGTAGAAAAGCCGCGCTATACGACGAGTTGCCTCCCGCCAATAAATACAGATGCTGCCACTAAGCCCGCCGTACGCGGGCTCTTTTATCTCGCCATCCCCCTCGTGCAGCAATGCGATTCTTTTTTTTGACCATGTGAATACCCGGAATCAGCAAGATTGCTTCCGAGTTTTCCACGTTCATGAGCACTCCGGTTCAAACCTATAGGTAGGGCTTATGCGAAGCATTGTTTATCGGTCTTGGACGCTATGGAGCAAACGGCAGAACATGGCTTCACACCAAGCAGCACTTATGCAGCAACTCTTACTCAAGTATCCGACAGGAGCGACACCATGCATCGACGGCAAGTTTCTGCCACTGGGTCCCTTCTAAGAAGGCCACTGGAAATGTAATTCGGTCCGCACTCATAGCGGGCCTGCTTCAACAAATTTATCCACTTCACTGACTCACCAAATCTTAATGGAGGATTCGTCATGAAAAAATTTCTGTTTATCGCGCTGTCCCTGACAGCTTCGTTGTCTGCCTTTGCACAGGACGCTTCGATTACCCCAGCCGCGACTCCGTATGCCTATGGCATGCACTTGGATATTGCCAACGTCATCAACATCACCGAAGCAGCAGACGTCTGCGGTCCAGTGCCAGTGCAAATGACCTACAAAGATTCGCACGGCGACACGCGTGTCCTTGAATACAGCGTGATAGGTCGCGGCTGTACTAACTAAATATTTCTCAACTTAACTATCTGTTAAAGGCAATTTTCATGTCGGTTGACGCTCGCGTAGAAAAAGCCGCAGCCTGAAAATCGTCTAAACGAGGAGGACTCTTCATGCCTCACATCACTATCTACACGACCAGCACCTGCCCTTACTGCCGTGGTGCTAAGCAACTGCTGAACTCTAAGGGTATTTCTTATACCGAAATCGATGTCCAGTCAGTTGATAAGAAAGTCGAAATGATAAATCGCAGCGGCCGTCGCACCGTTCCGCAAATTTTCATCGGTGACTGGCATGTGGGTGGATTTGACGATCTAGCTCAACTCGACCGCGAAGGTGGGTTGGCTCAAGCGCTCAACCCGCGTCTCGCGGGATGAGCGATAGAGAAGGCGTTCATATCACAGATCCAAAATCAGGGGGGCGTCGCCCTCCTTGCTTTGCGCTGGTACTGCGCAGCAAATCAAGACCTCTCCCTGCGCCGGCATTTCAGCGGGCAAGTTCAAATAGTGCACTTCGCCACTGATCAATTTTGTACGACAAGTCCCACACGACCCGCCGCGGCAACTAAAGTCCGGATTCAGACCACGACTTTCAGCCAACTCCAACAAGCTGCCGTTGCCTGGCTCCCAACGCGCCTCTTTCGCAGACGTCGCGAACAGTACTTTGACTGGGCTACTGGCTGCCGGAACTTGTTCTACCGCCGGGGTCAACTGATCGCGTAACCGAACCAGAGTCGAAGGCCCAAACGTTTCAGCGTGAATGCGATCATCGCCGATGCGCAGTTCACGTAGCCCATCGTATAGAGCTTGGGTGAACGCGCCGGGGCCGCACAGGTAAAAGTCATAATCATCCAGCGGCAACAGCGCCTTGAGCAATGCGACATCCACGCGTCCAGCCAATTCGAAGTCTTCACCCTCACGAGCATGCTGCTCCGGCTGACTTAGAAGTCGCAATGCGCGAATCTTGTCTTTCGCACGTGTCGCCAGCTCAAACAGTTCGTCGCGAAATGCCAGCTCCGCCAGACTACGCGCACTCTGAATAAACCAGGTTGGCCGAGTACGACGAATTCGCTCTCCTTCGTAGATGACTTCGCGCAGCATCGACAGCAGCGGCGTGACCCCGACGCCAGCCGCCAATAGAACCAACGGCCGATGCTCATCGGCCTGCACTGTAAATCGTCCCTGCGGGGCGCGGGCTTCGATGAGATCCCCGACCCGAATCTTGCTGTGCAAGTGCGACGAAATCAAACCATCGCGTTTGACGCTGATCCGGAAGAAGTTGTCAGAAGGTGCGCTCGACACACTGTAAGTTCTGACCAAGGGAGGCTGCCCTTCAACCAGACTAAACCGTACCGGCAAATGCTGGCCCGCCTCGAAACGCGGCAACCCGGCACCATCGTCAGGTTCCAGATAAAAAGAGCTAATGGTGCTGCTCTCTTCAACGATTCGGGTGACACGCAGATGCCGCCATTGGTCGCGCAGCGCATCGGCCTGTAAGCGGCCTTCAGCTTTTTCCCAACTGCCGGTCATCAGGCTGTTCGGTGAGAAACCTTCGAATACCCAGCGCAGCGCCAATACGGCTCGCCTCAGGACGACATGCTCCACCGTCAAGGTCCAGAGTCTCTCGGCCCCTTGGAATGCAGCGATCTGCGGCCCCTCAAGAATAAGCTCGGTGCGCCCCGCCACTTGGAGCACATCACCTGACGAGAAATCGACAAAAACCAAACCGGCTTTAGGGTTGAGCAACAGGTTGCCCAATGTATTGAAATGCAGATTGCCGGCGAAATCGGGAATCGTCAGCACGTTGCCTTCGACCCTGACAAAACCTGGATTACCTCCGCGGTGAGAAACGTCAACCGAGCGCTTGGATGAGTCTCCTTCGAGGTCGACGTAGCTGGCGAGGAAGAACGTATCGGCCTGACGAATCATCTGTGCAGCCGCGTCGTCCAATTGGTGCAGACGGTTTGCTGCAACATCGGATGAGGCGCGCCCAACGCTGACCGGCTCGACACTTCGCAACTGGATGTACTGAGGACAGTTGCCAAAAGCGTGCACGACAGAAACGCCAACACCGTCAGAGGAGACGGAGTTGATATTGCCGTTCATTCGATTGCGCCTTCGGGTTTTCAAGTCGATGCCAAGTAGCCCGACTGCGGCGCCCATTCCCAAGGCTGGTTTGACTGGGTCGCCGTCCGCGGGGAGGCGGTCAAGCTGCAAGCTACGTGGGTCCGGGGAGTGAACAAATCCTGGAGGGCCCTCGATCAACGTTGCCCAAGGGATGCCGTTTTGGTCGACCGCGCCCACCACCAGATAAGGCAGTTGGCTGTAAAACGAACGATGCTGATCCGGCATGTAATCGCGAACAACCTTTCGCCCAAAGTGCTCCATCTGCTGCGCCACACCGACACTTTCTTGCAACTGCCGCTCACCAGCATGCCAAGGTGAGGCCCCTGGCTCATCGGTATTATTCATGATCACCTCTACGGATTCGTAAACAGGTGCAATTCACTCGCTTCCCGGCGCCCATCGATGACGTCACCAACGAGGTGTTCACTGAGCACCCGCCGATACCATCAATGCAACGCCTTGCAGGCCGGAGCGTTACACGTATCTGCGAGACACATTGGCGTCCCGCACGCCTTTACATCATTTCCTTCAGTCGCAGCGACGGTCCTTACGACAACTTGTAGAGCTTTTTCCTGTCCTGATCGGTTTGCCCTGATGGGCGAATTTCCTCTCCTTTAGCGTAGGCACGGATCACCGCTGGCCGGGCAGTAATTTTCGCAAGCCAGGCGGCAATGTGCGGATAGGTCTCCAATGTCATGCCTTGCTTCTCGTGTTGCAGCAACCATGGGTAAATCGCCATGTCAGCGATCGAGTATTCACCTGCAATAAAAGGCTGATGGCTCAACTGCTGCTCCATCACTTTATAAAGTCGCTCGGTCTCTTTACTGAATCGCTCTACCGCAAGCGGAACATGCTCGGAGGCGTAGTTTAAAAAAAACACCGCTTGCCCAAGTATCGGGCCGAGACTGGCAGCCTGCCAGAATAACCACTGTAGAACCGACGCCGCCCCTTTTGAGTCTCTCGGAAAAAACTGACCACGACGTTGAGCCAAGTACAGTAAAATTGCGCCCGATTCAAAAACTGAAACACCAACTTCGTTATCTACAATCGCTGGTATGCGTTGGTTTGGTGAAAGCCCTGTGTATTCGGGAGAAAACTGTTCGCCCTTGCTGATGTTGACCGGATGAGCCGTATAGGGACGGCCAGATTCTTCAAGAAAAATCGCGACTTTTTGCCCGTTCGGCGTCGGCCAGTAGTAATAGTCCAATGCAGCGGATGGGTTTGCCATCGGGTTAACCTCTGAACCTATCGAGGGAAAATCAGGAGAGATATTCATCTGCGCTCTGCACTTTGGCGTAGCCGAATTGCAAGGCGGCCATGAAGGCTGCGTGCACCAGAGCTGATGGAACTTTTACCCCATTAAATTCCAGATCATGAGTCGCGCAGGCGTCGTGGATGACTGTTGTGGCATACCCGAAATCGTCAGATGAGCGAGTGACCGCATCGATGCACATGTGACTCATATTGCCGACAACAACGACTTTTTTAATGCCCTGCTTCTCCAGCACCTCGCGCAGTTGTGTCTCGCGATATGGATTCATAAAGTGTTTGACGATGACCAATTCGTCGCTCTGATTACGCACCTTCTCATGCAGTTGCGCACCAACGGAGCCAGGCACAAAAAAAGGAGCATTGGCAGCAAGGGTTTCGTGCCGAATGTGAATGACTGTGTCGCCTCGAACACGTGCCGATGCGATTACGCGCGCAGCATTATCTGCCGCAGCGTCAACGGCATTGAGTTCCCATTTTCCACCGGAGAAATAGTCGTTCTGAATATCAACGACGATAAGTGCTGTGTCAGTCATACAATTACCTGCAGAAAGTCGATAAATAATATTGAGTGAGGACTACGGCACCTGCGGCGTGTCGTACCAATCCCGATCCGGTGTGGCGAAGCGCATTTTTTGGCGGATATAAGTAGCGTTCTCTAGACTGGTCAGTTTTTCCAACAGCAAGAACGCAACTTCAGTGGCGGTGCCCGGACCGCTGGAAGTAATGATGTTGTCGTGAACTACGACAGGTCGATCCAGGAACAGAGCGCCAGATTCCACTAACTGGTTTTTCCGTTTTCCGCCCTCCTGGTGATACGTCGTCGCATTCTTATCACGTAGCACGCCCGCCGCACCCAAGCACACCGATGCCACACAAACACTGGCGACAGGTTTGCCGGCATCAACAAATTGGCGAATGGTTTCAAGGAAAGGCTCACTAAGCGCTTCCTCATAGAATCCTGACGGCTCGAAACCACCCGGCAATGCCAGAGCATCAAAGCTACTGACGTCCAAATCGCTCAGCAGGTAATTGGGATTAAGCGAGAGCCCGAACGTAGTAATGATTTTCCTGCGAAGGCCTGCATTCACTAACTCAACAGGAAAGTCACCGAGCAAGTCAGCCCAGCCGAGCACGTCGGTGAAAGCCGCCATCTCCATTGGTTCGACACCATTGGCTAACAGCATGAGTACTCGTTTCATCAGGCAGCTCCGCGGTCCGGCGTTAATAAAGTGCTTGAAACGCATGCTCCGCTTTAATCGCTTTGGTGAGAACGAACACAAAACACAATCCAATGTTTCGCCTACTGAAATGCTGGAGACCTTGTATCTGTTTGTAGCAAAAGTGGCATTAGACACAGTTCCATGCGGAGCACTCGCTACTTCGACACATACAGGACACAGCCAGCGGTTTAACTATTGCTGTCGCTCACAGCGCATCTCTCGCTTACAGAGGAACATTAAATGAAAAAGATTTTTGCAGGTCTGGCCCTCGCAGCTGCGATGGTTAGTGCCACCGCCGCGCTGGCAGCGCCGGTCAAACCGACTGTGGTACTCGTACACGGCGCTTTCGCCGATTCGAGCAGTTGGAATGGCGTCGTCAAAATTCTGGAAAAAGATGGCTATCCAGTGATCGCAGCTTCGAACCCGCTGCGCTCACTCAAAGGTGACGCGCAGTCGGTCGCCGATGTGCTCGCCAGCATTAAAACGCCAGTCGTGCTGGTCGGACATTCCTATGGAGGCCCGGTCATCAGCGAAGCGGCTTACGGCAATGCCAATGTCAAAGCGCTGGTATTCGTCGCAGCCATTGCACCCGAGGCAGGTGAATCCACCGCAGATTTATCTGGACGTTTCCCAGGTGGCACGCTCGGCCCTACCCTCGCTCCTCCAGTTGCCTTGGCTGACGGCGGCAAAGATTTGTATATCCAGCAAGACAAATTCCACGACCAGTTTGCGGCGGACGTCTCCAACGCGGACGCGCGCGTGATGGCGGCGACTCAACGTCCCGTCACTGTCGCCGCGCTAAATGAAGCGTCGACCGAGCCGGCCTGGAAAACCATTCCTTCCTGGTTCGTCTATGGCACCGCCGACAAGAACATTCCTGCACAAGCCCAGGTATTCATGGCCGAGCGGGCACACGCCAGGCAAACCGTCGCGGTCAAAGACGCCTCGCACGTTGTGATGGTGTCCAACCCGAAAGTCGTTGCCAGCCTGATCGAAAAAGCAGCTAACGCCAAATGACAAAAAGTCGCGGTTTAGTATTGAACCGCTTCGTCAGTGAACGAGCATCCGGTGGTGTTACGGATGCTCTCATAAAGCCCTAAAACGACGGCAGTCGATACAACTGCGTCCGTCGCAGGAGTTATAAGATGAAGACGAAATTGCTCGTGGTAACTGCAATCGCCAGTATTTTTAGTGGTATTGCGGGAGTTTCAATTGTTGCATACGCAGACTCGTCTACTGGCGCAGATGCAGATCGCTCGCCTACTTTCGGAGTCGCTCTTCCTGATGGATATCGCGAATGGCAATTCGTTAGCATCGCCCATGAAGAGGGTGACAAAGCCGACATTCGTGTGATCCTGGGAAATGATGTTGCAATGAAAGCGTATCGTGACGGGACTATCCCATTTCCAGACGGCACCATCATCGCGCGACTCGCTTATAAATATGAATCCTCCGCAAGGAACAACGCCGTCTTCGGTCGCGTGCAGTCATACATAGCCGGAGAGCCGACGAACGTGCAGATAGAAGTTAAAGACTCAAAGCGCTACGCAAGTACTGGAGGTTGGGGTTACGGCCAGTTTGAAAATGGCAAAGCCAACCCTAGTGAGCAGCTCATGAACACCTGTTTCGCGTGCCACACCAAATTGCCTCCTCAGGATGACTTCATCTTCACAAAGTATTCGAAGTAATCGCCAGCCGTCCTTTATGTTGAGTTCTCTGCATTGCAATTCGGCGAAAGATCAGCGCGTACAGGCCAGTGCTGTCCGAGCAACGCACAGCGTATTCAGCCGCCCATGCATCCCCCGCCCTGCACTTGGTAGGTGACGGTATGCCGTTCACCTTTTGAGTCTTCATAAACCATTTCAACTGGCACGATACCGCAGGCGAAGGAGGTATCAGTGATGCTGATAGTTTTAGCAACGTCCAAGGGAACGCCTGTACGTGCAGCCTGGGCACCCTCGCCAGCAAAAGCAGAGCCGGCAACGACCATTAAGAACAAAGCCATTAAGGTTTTCATCATATTTTTCCAACTAGTGGCAAGAGTGATCAAGCGGAGCGTTCGCGGAGCAGTTGACGCGCGGAGTCAGCCATCACGGGTAAAGAGCCGGCTAGCATCAGTACATCTTTGAGCACCAAACGACCTGCCCCCGACAGATAGGGAAAACCATGTTGCGCATCTCCGAGAGCGCCCACCCAGGCCTCAGGAGTGGTAATCAAAAAGCTCAGCGTTACCAGCGGTGTACCGAAGGCCAGCGCGCCACCCAACAGGCCAGTACGTCGCGAAATCGAATTTGACAGCACGAGCAGACCGATCAAGATTTCAACGATCCCGAGTCCAGTCGAAAAACCGTACGTGTTGTTAGCGGTTTGCCAAACGCGCTTCTCTGCGTTCAACTCGCCTTCATGTGTGAGGTGCGCTTTGTATTCTTCTGGGTGCTCATAGAAGAAAGACATGAATGGGCTATTGGCAACGAAAGGAGTGATGCTGTCAGCTTCATATGGAACGAATTTCAGCGCTCCGATCCATAGAAAAACAATAGCGATAGCCAATCGCATGAGTGAAGTTCCGACAGTATCGACTTTGCTGATAAACCGGAGCCAGGCAGTAAAAGATGTGAGCATTAGACTTCTCCAAATGTGTGAATGTGGAGGTAGTCTGACGTGGGTTTGAAAGCCGTTTTTGTGCGTCTTGCTCAGTTTATTGCTTGATCGTCTCAACATACTGCTGAAGATCTTTCAGGCATAAAAAAGCCTCGATACCTTGCGGTACCGAGGCAAAGCGCGTGCGGGTGGGTGATCTATTTCTTCAGCGAGTGAATCGCCTCCAACTCGATGTCATTGCCCTACTGCCGAATTTATCTGTCACTGGAGCATTGGCAACTCACGCAACTCACCCCCTTCTTTTCCGAAGCGTTGCAGATACGCGCCTGCGTTGAGCAATTGATAAGGAAAGTAGAGTCCTGGCGCAGTCGCTGGTTGACCGTCGAGCCCGAGCAGTCGCTCAAGGAGCATGGCGACGCTCAGGCCGGTCAGCGCCGCCGCACCTGCCGGGTGGACGGTGGCGTGACGGGTGCGCAACGGTTTGCCGGTCAAGTCCTCGCCTGCGAGTTCGATGATGATTTCAGTCGACATCGGCTGTCCCTGGCGTCGCGATGAACTAACCCCGCTGGCCAGATTGAACTGCACATTGGGCGCACCAGTCGCAGCGGCCAAACCGACAACGTCGATGGAGGAGAAACCGGAGGCCTGCATTTGCGTACCATCGACCGCGCGAAAGTTGACCTTGGCATCCTCGCCCTCGCGCCAGATATACACGCCGTCGCGCCGTGTCAGGGCGGCTGGCAGCATCTTGCTCAAGTGTTCGAAATCCTTGGCGACGGTCGGCCCTCCGCCGTCCTGTTCATCGACCAGCGCATGAATGCTGATGTCGTGCACCCGGCTAAACGCCTTGGCCAGGTGCAGGGTCGACACAGTCGTTGCGCCGACCATCCATTCGTAACCGAGGACAATCGGCGCTGCGTCTGGCGTGTGCATGTAAGTCGCGATTTGCGGCGCGATCTCGAACACGCCGGAGGAAATACTCAGGTGAGGCACACCGCGCTGTTGGGCGAAACGCAACCCGGCGAGGGCATGATCCATGTAAAACACCATGACGGCGCTGACCGACTGATTGCCCAAGCCCAAGTCGGCTGCCGCAGCGTCTATGACCACACCCTGCGCTCCACCAATCTGTTCAGCCGCCTGCTGGACTTTGGCCAGGTCGCGGCCACCGATCAATAAAGGCAAATCGGGATGCGCGGCGCGCAGTGCCCGGGCAGTCTGGTGACCAATCGCGCCGGAACCGCCCATTAACAAGATAGGATCAATTGACATTGTGTATTCTCCTCGTTCAGGGACTGCAACCTACTATTTGTAGACACCCTAACATGAGCGCTGTAACTTTCGCCTACCATTGGTAGGTTTTATTGTTTTGGAAATCGATCACGTGCCAAAAATCACCGAGCAACCTACCCAACCTTCAGCGGCGCGGCGCCTTTCCAAAGCCGAACGGCGCCAGCAATTGCTGGATACGGCGCTGCTGATCGTGCGCGAGGAAGGCGCCGACAGACTCACTCTCGGGCATTTGGCCGTCCGCGCCGGCGTGTCCAAACCGGTGGTTTACGATCACTTCGCGACGCGCTCGGCGTTGTTGATCGAGCTCTACAAATGGATTGATACCGAGCGAGTCAATGCATTGCGTGACGCCATGGCCAACACCACACAGGGGCCGGGCGAAACCGCGCTGATTCTGGCCAGCGCCTACATTCAGTGCGCAGCGGACCACACCGATGAGTTTCACGCAGTCGGCGCGGCGCTGGCCGGCAGCGAAGAAAAATCAGTGGTATTTCAGGAACTGCTGGATAACTGCGTGCAAATGTTCATCGCCGTGCTCAAGCCTCACGCAGCTGCGTCACTGACAGCAGACGAACTGGAGCGACGCTGTATCGGCCTGATCGGCGCCGGGGAAGCGCTCTCCGGCGCATTGATCCGAGGGCAGCATGACATCCAGCAAATGACCGCCTCATTCGCGTCACTGATACAGGGTGCTTTGCGCGCGGACTAACCAGCGAGAACGCTATTAATCTCGGCAACCACCTGCGCCGTCGCCGCCTCGATCGTCCCTTCATTGCGGCACAAAACCCAGCCATGCTCAGCAACCGCGCGCTCGAACGCCTCGGTGCTCGCGACATGTTCTTCGAGCTTGTGCATCACCGTACTACTCAACCCACGCGAGCGTGCCGCAGCGCGCGCCCAGGAAATCTCAGGATCGGTGACAACCCCGACATGCAGGTCGGGCACTTGCACGTTTTGATCAAGGTTCAATTGCAGAATGTCGGCGAACGGGGCAATTCGGCGAAACGCGGCATCAGAGGGATACCAGCGGTCAATCAGGATGATGCTGTCCAGGGGCTGTTTGGTCAGCACGTTCTGCGAAATCCAGGCTCGGCTCTCAGCAAACCGCTGACACACCGCCCACTCCAGATCGACGCTGGGTTTTCTGACGAGCTGGTTGACCAAGGCCATCGTTTTACCCCTGAAGGGATCACTTTTCTTCTCGCAAAGCCGGATCACCTTCTTGTTATCAACCCTCAGCGCATGGGTGATAGCCTCCAACAGCGTGGTTTTGCCGGTGCCTTTGGGGCCATCCAGGGAAACAAACAGCGGACGATTCATTCTTTGAGTTCTGAACAGACAGTGGCGAGCACTCTAACGTGTTTCCGGACATAGTTCTGGTAAGCCTGCGGGTGAAACATGCACCTTCCGATGCAACCAGAAACCTGCCCGTAAACCTCTGAGACGCCCGTCCCACCTTCTGCCACCAGCAAAAAAACTCAGCCAGCGGTGAATTATTTCGTTTCCTCTTGTATCTGATCAGGAACAAGCCGTGACATCAAAAAGATAGCACCGGCAACGGCAAACGCGTCTAGCCCACGCCACAGCGGGCTCGGCGGTTTGCATCAAGACTGATCAGGTACAGAGTGGTCCGCATGAAATCTCGTGAGAAAAAAGTCAAACCGATTGGTTTGAAAGACATCACCATCGTCGACGACGTCAAGATGCGCAAAGCGATCACCGCCGCCGCGCTTGGCAACGCCATGGAATGGTTCGACTTCGGCGTCTACGGTTTTGTCGCCTACGTGCTCGGCAAGGTGTTTTTCCCTGGCGCCGACCCAAGCGTGCAGATGATTGCTGCGTTGGCGACGTTCTCCGTGCCGTTCTTGATCCGGCCGCTGGGCGGTCTGTTTTTCGGCACGTTGGGCGATAAATACGGCCGACAGAAAGTCCTCGCGGCGACCATCGTGATCATGTCGCTCAGCACGTTCGCCATCGGCCTGATCCCCTCCTACGCCTCGATTGGTATCTGGGCGCCGATCCTGCTGTTGCTGGCGAAAATGGCCCAAGGTTTCTCGGTGGGCGGTGAATACACCGGCGCCTCGATCTTCGTCGCCGAATACGCGCCGGATCGCAAGCGCGGTTTCCTCGGCAGTTGGCTGGACTTCGGCTCAATCGCCGGGTTTGTCTTCGGCGCCGGCGTCGTAGTGCTGATTTCGACGATTTTGGGCGAAGAGCAGTTTGAATCCTGGGGCTGGCGACTGCCGTTCTTCCTCGCCCTGCCACTGGGCATGATCGGCCTCTACTTGCGTAACGCGCTCGAAGAAACCCCGGCCTTCCAGCAACATGTCGAGAAACTCGAACAAGGCGACCGCGAAGGCCTGGCCAGCGGTCCTAAAGTGTCGTTCAAGGAAGTCGCCACCAAACATTGGCGCAGCCTGATGACCTGCGTTGGCGTGGTCGCAGCGACTAACGTGACTTACTACATGTTGCTCACGTACATGCCGAGCTACCTGACGCACAACTTGCACTACAGCGAAAACCACGGCGTATTGATCATCATCGCGATCATGGTCGGCATGCTGTTCGTGCAGCCGATGATCGGTTTCATCAGCGACAAGATCGGCCGTCGTCCTTTCATTATTTGCGGCAGCATCGGTTTGTTCTTTCTGGCGATCCCGGCCTTCATGCTGATCAACAGCGGCAAACTCGGTTTGATCTTCTCTGGGCTGCTGATGCTGGCGGTGTTGCTCAACTTCTTCATTGGGGTCATGGCGTCGACACTCCCGGCGATGTTTCCGACCCACATCCGTTACAGCGCGCTGGCCAGTGCTTTCAATATTTCGGTATTGATCGCCGGCCTCACCCCTACCCTCGTTGCCTGGTTGGTGGAAAGCACGCAGAACCTGTACATGCCCGCTTATTACTTGATGGTCGTTGCGGTCATCGGGTTGGCGACAGGTATCACCATGAAAGAAACCGCGAACAAGCCATTACGCGGTGCAGCACCGGCGGCTTCCGATATTGAAGAAGCACAGGAACTGCTGCAGGAACATCACGACAACATCGAGCAGAAGATTGAAGACATCGATGCGGAAATTGCCGAGCTGGAAGCCAAGCGTAAGAACCTGGTGCAGCAACATCCGCGAATCGATTAAGCGACGCTCCAAGTCTTTGTAAGAGGGATCTGCAATGAAAAGCAAACGCGCCACTTTTGCCCTGTCCCGACCACTGTTGATGCTGACGGTCAGTGGACTGCTGACGGCCTGCGCCGCAAACAATACGGACTCTAATGTCGTTGCGCCGGGCGCGGAGAAAACGCCCTCGACCAAGACCCTGGAGGCCGGCGCAGCGCTGATGCAATCGCGCCCGCCGATTGAAGCGCTGAATGCTTACCTCGATGGCTTCCATTTTTACAATGGACATCCCGATGTACAGATGGAGGCGCATCACTACTGTTCGATCCTCAATGAAGAGGTGATCCAGTGCGTGATTTACGACGGCAATCGCAAAGACGCGAAGCTCATGGGCGTGGAATACATCATCAGCGAGCAACTGTTCGCCAAGTTGCCGAAGGCTGAAAAAGCCTTGTGGCACAGCCATGTCCACGAGGTGAAGTCGGGCCAGTTAGTTGCGCCGGGGATCCCGGAAGTTGCCGAACATGCGCTGATGGAAAAGCTCGTTCACACCTACGGCAAGACCTGGCACACGTGGCACACCGACCTCAATAAAGACCTGCCGCTGGGCGTTCCGCAACTGATGATGGGATTCACCGCGGATGGCCAGGTTGATCAGAAGTTAGTCTCAGAACGCGACAAGCGATTCGGCATCAACAGTGCCGAGAAGAGCAAGTCGCGCGCCGACATCCCCGCGCCTGCGATTGATCCGGGCGCCGATGCCTGGCGCAAGGGCGATGTCATTCAAATCGAAGACCCGACCGGCAAGCCGCACTCGCATAGCCAGGCCGTTCCATAACGCTCACGCACTAGCGCAAAACCAAGGGCGACGCTGCCAACAGCGTCGCCCTTGTTCGTTATTGAGTGACGCCACTCGCAGCTGTTGCCGTTTCAAACATCGCCGCAAACCGTGGTTTGTTCGCCGCGTAATAGTCCGCCACCACCTTGTCCGCAGTACTTTCCCGCGCCGCAAACATCAGCTTTTCAAGGTCCGCCTGAGGGATTTTGAAGTTGGCGAAGAAGCGCGCCACTTCCGGATGTTCCGCGCTGAAACCCTGGCGGGCGAACGCGTGGATTTGTTCAGCGCCGCCGAAAATCTTCTTCGGATCATCCAGATAACGCAGCGACCACTTGGAGAACATCCAGTGCGGACTCCAGGCGTTGACCAACGACCACTTATCGCGTTTCAGGTTGCGATCCAGTTCACTCAACATGCCCGACTCTGAAGACGCGACCATCTTGTAGCCATCAAGTTTGTATTCCTTGAGTGCCAGTTCCGTGAGTTTGTATTGGCCGTTGCCGACTTCAGACGTCAGGATCTTGCCGCCCAGTTTGGCTTTCACGTCAGGCTTGTTGAGGTCTTCGACACTGGCGATCTCACTTTCAGGAATTGACGTCGGCACCGCCATGCCGATCCGCCCTTCATAGAGCACGCCAAGGTCTTCAATCTTGTCGCGGTACTTGTCGTGGAAAGCCTTGTGCGTACTGGGCAACCAGACCATCGGGATCAAGTCGATGTTGCCGTTGGCCAGCGCCTGGAACTGAATACCGATATCCGCCAGCACCAGTTTTACGGGTTGTTTGAGGTTGTCCTGTAACGCGGCGCTGGCCAGTTTCACCGTGATCTCGGTGTCCGACCAGTTGACCCAGCCGATACGGATCGGCGCCGGGTCTGCGGCGTTGGCGGCCAGGCTGCAAGTGCCCAGCGCCGCCGCTGCAAGCCAGCCGATCAGGCTCTTACTGGATAACGTTTGGTTAGTCATCGTGCATCTCCGCTTTCTATTCGAATAGTTATTGGCAGGGCAGCAGAAGCAACAAACCTCTCCGACAGGAGAGCAAACAAGATCGCAGTCACAGGGCATCAAAACATCATCGGCGTTTCTTGTTTTAGCGGATGTTAATCGCGGTTTTGCGGTGACACAAGCAAAATGTACACCTGTGTCATGATCGGTTGACGCCTGTGAACATTGGACATACCGTTATGTCAAAACCAACGCCTGATGTTTGTTCGAGGAGCGCACCACATGTCCAGCGATCCCCTGTTGCAGCCCTACACAATCAAAAACCTGACCTTGCGTAACCGCATCATGACCACCTCGCACGAACCGGCGTATCCGGTCGACGGCATGCCCAAGGATCTTTATCGGGCCTATCACGTCGAGCGCGCCAAGGCTGGCGTGGCGTTGACCATGACCGCCGGTTCTGCGGCGGTGTCACGCGACAGTCCGCCGGTGTTCAACAACATCCTGGCGTACAAGGACGAAGTGGTCGGCTGGCTCAAAGACCTCACCGATGAGTGCCACGAACACGGCGCGGCGGTGATGATTCAACTGACGCATCTGGGCCGTCGCACGCGCTGGGACAAAGCCGACTGGCTGCCGGTGGTCTCGCCCTCGCATCGCCGCGAGGCGTCGCACCGCTCGTTCCCGAAGAAAATGGAAGAGTGGGACATCGAGCGCATCATCAAGGATTACGTGGACGCCGCCGAGCGCATGAAAGCCGCCGGCCTCGACGGCCTGGAGCTGCAGGCCTACGGGCATTTGATGGACCAATTCTGGTCGCCGCTGACCAACGATCTCGACGGACCTTACGGCGGTTCGCTGGAAAATCGCCTGCGTTTCACCTTCGATGTGCTGCGCGGCATCCGCAAACAATGCGGCGAGGATTTCATTCTCGGCGTGCGCTATACCGGCGACGAGGACCTGCCCGGCGGCTTTGGCGCGCAGGAAGGCATGGCGATTTCGCACCTGCTCAAGGACAGCGGCCTGGTGGATTTTCTCAACGTGGTGCGTGGCCACATCGACACCGATGCCGGCCTCACCGACGTGATTCCGATCCAGGGCATGCGCAACTCGCCGCACCTGGATTTCGCCGGTGAAATCCGCGCGGCGACCGGTTTCCCGACATTCCACGCAGCGAAGATTCCCGACGTCGCCACCGCCCGGCACGCCATCGCCTCCGGCAAGATCGACATGGTCGGCATGACCCGCGCGCACATGACCGACCCGCACATCGTGCGCAAAATCATCGAAAAACGTGAGGAAGAAATCCGCCCGTGCGTCGGCGCCAACTATTGCCTGGACCGCATCTATCAGGGCGGCGCGGCGTATTGCATCCACAACGCTGCGACCGGCCGCGAAACCACAATGCCGCACGAGATTGCGCAGGCGCCGGTCAAACGCAACGTAGTGATTATTGGCACTGGCCCGGCGGGTCTGGAGGCGGCGCGGGTCGCCGGTGAGCGCGGGCACGACGTCACCGTATTTGAAGTCGCCGACCAGCCCGGCGGGCAGATCCGCTTGACCGCGTTAAGCGAGCGCCGCCGCGAGATGATCAGCATCATCGACTGGCGCATGGCCCAGTGCGAACGGCTCGGGGTCAAATTCCATTTCAACACCTGGGCCGAGGCCGATACGGTGCTGGCGCAAGAACCGGACGTGGTCATCGTCGCCACTGGCGGTCTGCCGCACACCGAAGTGCTGAAACACGGCAATGAACTGGTGGTGTCGGCGTGGGACATCATTTCCGGCGACGTCAAACCCGGGCGCAACGTGCTTATCTTCGATGACGCCGGCGACCATGCGGCGTTGCAGGCCGCTGAAGTCATCGCCAACAGTGGCGCCACCCTCGAAATCGTCACGCCCGACCGGTCGTTTGCGCCGGAAGTCATGGCGATGAACCTGGTGCCGTACATGCGCAGCCTGCAAGACCTCGACGTCACGTTTACCGTGACCTATCGGGTCGAGGCCGTGGAAAAACGCGATGGCAAGTTGCTGGTCAGCTTTGGCAGCGATTACGGCCGAGTGAATAAACAGCGGGTGGTCGATCAGGTGGTGATCAATCACGGCACCCTGCCGCTGGACGATCTGTACTTCGAGCTGCGGGGATATTCGAGCAATGGCGGCGCGGTCGAACAGCACAATTTGATCGCCGGCAAGACCCAGAACATCGTCACGCACCCCGAAGGTCGTTTCCAATTGTTCCGGATTGGCGATGCCGTGTCGGCGCGCAACACCCACGCCGCGATTTACGACGCGCTGCGCCTGGTGAAAGACCTCTGAGCTGACGCCGCAGCGCCCTCATTTAGAGGACGCTGCGGTGATGCGGGTCAAAGGCCTTTACGCGCGACGGCAGCGCCCTCCTCCAAAGCCTTGCCGATCTGTTGCTCGAACTGACCATCCGTCATCGACTGTAACGCGGCGGCGGTCACACCCCGATACGCAATCAAGCTATCGAGGGTTTCCTGAGCATCGCGGCTGGCGAGTAACTGGCTGCTATGCACCACCACATTCTTCGCCGCGAGTTGTGCGATATCGGCAGGTATTCCGGCTAGCGTCGCCTGCTTGGCCAACGCGGTCAGTAATAACGCAGGAAACGCCGGACCGGTACCGGACAGCGCCGAGAGCACCTCGATGTGATCCTCTTGCGTCACTTCAGCCGCTGTGCCGACGCTTTCGAACAAACGCTGCACCAGACTTTTTGTCTCCGCATCCACCTCGCCAAAACAAAACCACGGCGTGAACGATCGCTCGATTTCCACCGCTGCGTTGGGCATCGCCCGGATGACCGCCGCTGCCGAAGTCTGCTTTGAAATCGCCTGCGCAGTGATCCCGGCCATCAGCGAGATCACGGTTTTGCCCGAGGCATCAATGTTGAGATTGGCGAAGTGTTCGGGGCGCACGGCGAGGATAATCAGCCCGCTGCGGGCCACCAGTGCCTGATTATCGGTGACCAGTTGCGCGCCTTCGCGCGCTAACGGATGACTGCCGGATCGATTGGAAATAACCAGATGGCCTTGTGCAAACACGCCTTTCGCCAGCAGCGCTTTTGCAATCGAGCCACCCAGCCAGCCAGTTCCGCCGATGATTCCCAGCGTCTGGATTCCCGGCGTCTGGCTGCTCATTTCGCGGCGTCCTCGAACGTGTCGGTCAACGGCACAAAGTGCCCCGGCTCGCTTTCGGCGTAACCGAACTTTCCGTAGAAACGGTCCAGTTCGCGCTGCTTTGGTACTTTGCCGGTGAAGATGCTCACGTAATGCGGGATGCGCTGAAAACGCACGGTGATTTCCTCGCTGGTGTTCATCGTGATGTAACCGATCTGCGTCAGATAGATCGTGCGCGCGCGGGTGTCGGCGGCGTTGAAGTCGTAACCGAAACGCTTGAACATGCTGGCCAGCGCGCTGATACGTTGCTCATCGGCGGTGGCGACTTCGGCGGCAACCTCGGCAGACTGTAGCGCCCAGCTGCGCACGGCGAACTCGAATTGCGAATCGAACGTCTGCGGGTTGAGCCAGCATTCGAAGACATTGAGGATCGCTTCGGAAATGCTTTCCGCGTAACTCTCGCTTTGGCGGATCAACCCGCCGGTGTTGGTGTCGCGCCAGCGTGTGAGCAAAGCGGCGAGCAATTGCTCGCGATCCTCGAAGAACCAATAGAAGCTGGTTCGCGATAATCCCAGGCGTTTCGCCAGCGGCATCACCCGAACGGCATCGATGCCCGACTCCTTCAGCGCATCGTAAGCGGCGGCGAGCCAACCCTCGGGCGAACCGCGCCATCCGCTGTCCTGCGCCTTGCCGCGTGCTTTGCCTAACTGAGACATCGGGTCCTGCCTTGCTGAAAAATGCGTGACCCGAATGTACTCGGACGACCTGTGAATGTACACCTGAGTACATTTGGCCGACTTCACTGCAAGTCGAAGCCAGATCGAACCCCGTCCGCCGTTACAGGTCTCTCCTGTATAACTTTTCGGGAATTAACAGCAATGTCCACGCAACACAGCCTTATCGTTTTAGCTCGAAGCGGTTATGCCGCCCGGGGCATCCTTTACCTGATTATCGGGATCTTCGCGTTACTCGCGGCCCAGGATTCGAGCAAACCCAAAGACAGTCACAAGAGCCTGGAAGCCTTGTTGAGCCAACCATTCGGCTACTTGCTGATTGGCATTGTCGTCGCCGGTTTGCTGGCATTCGCGGCTTGGCGCGTATTGCAAGCGACCCGCGATGTTGACCACCACGGCAAAGAGTTCAAGGGTCTGGTGATCCGTGCAGGGTTGTTGGCGGGCGGTGTCGTCAACGGCGCTCTGGCGTTCTTTGCCCTGGGGTTGCTGGTCAGCGGGATCAATAGTTCGGGCGGTTCCGGAGGTGGGCAAACCAAAGACTTGCTCGCGCAGTTGTTGTCGTGGGAACACTCGAACTTGTTGGTCTACCTCGTCGCACTGGTGCCACTGGGCGTGGGTATCGCGCACATCATCAAGGGCTGGAAAGCTTCGTTCGAGAAGTACTTTGAAGCCGACGAAGAAGTGATGCGCTATGTAAGGCCGGTCTCGCGATTCGGTCTTATCGCCCGTGGCGTCGTGTTCATCGAGATCGCCTTGCTGTTGATGATCAGCGGCTCAAGCTATAAGGCGATCAATCCGCCGGGCATGAAAGATGCGCTGAATGCGTTGCAGAACTTGCCGGCCGGCGGTGTGATTCTGATGGTAATGGCCTTGGGGCTGATTGCGTTTTCGGTCTACAGCTTGTCCGAAGCGGCTTGGCGCAAGATCAACATGGACGTGCCCGGCGTCGCGGAACGGCACTAAGCGCACCGGCGATCAGCCTTCGATCATATCGATTGAACCCGACCGCAACAGCACCCTCGGATATACAAATGAGATGGGTGATGACATGGCTACCGAGGAAACACTACTGCGTCAGCGCAAGGTCCTCGCCAGGTTTGGCGAGTTGGCCGTGGCGTCGGATGACCTTGAACATATTCTGGATGAGGCGTGTCGCTTAGTCGGCGATGCGTTGGAAACCAACATGGCCAAGTTCATGTTGTTACTTGATGACGGCATTACTTTCCTGGTCCGCAACGGTGTTGGCTGGACGCCGGATGTGGTCGGCCAAGTGCGAGTTCAGGCCACGGTGGGCAGCCCGGAGTGGTATTCGCTGGAAACCAACAGCCCGGTAATTTCGACCGACATCGCTACCGAGACACGCTTTCGTTATCACCACTTTCAAACCGAAAATGGCGTCAAGGCCTTCGTTAACGTGCTGGTCCTCGGCGCTGAGGGCGAGCGGCCTTTCGGTATTTTTGAAGTGGATAGCCACACGCCTCGCGAATTCACCGAAAGCGATATCGACTTCTTGCGCGGCTACAGCAACTTGCTGGGCGGGGTATTAAAGCGCTCGAAAACCTTGGGCGTCATGCGTTCTACGGAAAACAAACTGCGCGAAAGCGAAAGACACTACCGTATCGCCGCCGAGTTGAATCCATTGTGGCCATGGACCGCCGATGTTGCCGGCGACCTTAGTTCGATTGATCAACGCTGGTACGAATACACCGGCCTCACCGCCAAGCAGACGCTAAGTCGGGAGTGGGCCAACGCTGTTCATCCTGATGATCGTGTTTCACTGATTACGCTTTGGGACCAGTCGCTGGTCACTTTAAAACCGTTCGACTCGCAGATCCGCATCCGCAAAAACACTGCCGATTACCGTTGGTTCCGGGTTCGCGCCTTATGCAGTCTCGACAGCAACGGCCAATGCGAACAGTGGTACGGCACGATTGAAGACATCGACGACCGCGTGCAGTTGGAAAGCGCACTTCGCGACTGGAATGACCTGCTCGAAGTGCGCATCGGGCAACGCACCCAGCAACTGGAGGCTGAGCAGCACGAGCGAGCCATGACTGAATCCAAGTTGCGCCAAAGTCAGAAAATGGAAGCGGTCGGGCAACTTACCGGCGGCATCGCGCACGACTTCAATAACTTGCTGGCCGGCATCATCGGCAGCCTGGAATTGATGCAACGGCGCATCGATGCCGGTCGTTTTGGCGAACTGTCGCGCTACAACTCGGTGGCCATGACCTCGGCCTCGCGGGCGGCGGCGTTAACTCAACGACTGCTGACCTTTTCCCGTCAACAGTCACTCGAACCCGAACTGCTGGAACCGCGCAAAGTGGTAGCAGACCTTGAAGAGATCATTCGTCGCTCGGTCGGGCCGAGTATCGCAGTGCAGTGTTCATTCCAGGCCAATGACCGGATCAAGTGTGATCTTAATCAGCTGGAAAACGCCCTGCTCAACCTTGCGATCAACGCCCGCGATGCCATGCCCAATGGCGGCACGCTGGATCTGCGGGTCGACCGCTGCGTCATCGACCAAGCGGCATCGTCGGAAAAATTGCTGCCGTCCGGCACCTACGTGAGCATTTCCGTCACCGACTCCGGCACTGGCATCAGCCCCGACATTCTGTCGCGCATTTTCGATCCGTTTTTCACCACCAAAAAGATCGGCGAAGGCACCGGGCTGGGCCTGTCGATGATTTATGGTTTTACCCAGCAATCCGGCGGGCAAGTCCGGGTTCACAGCACGCTCGGCATCGGCACCACCGTGACCATGTATTTCCCCGTCGACCATTCGCAACCCGGCGAACTTAAAGCTTCTGCAGACACGCCTGAAGAACATGAACTCACCGCGCACAACGAAACCATTCTGCTGGTTGACGATGAAGCGGCTGTTCGTGAAATGGCCGCTGAGTTGCTATCTGAAAGTGGCTACCGGGTAGTTGAAGCGGTGGACAGTGTTTCTGCGATCAAACAGGCAGAAAAACTTGATCACCTGGACTTGCTGGTGTCCGACATCGGCCTGCCGGGAATGATGAACGGCATCAGTCTGGCCGCCCAACTCCGGTTGAAGTATCCGCAGTTGAAAGTGTTGTTCGTGACCGGTTTCGCCGGCGGGACCAATCTGGTGTCGGTCGATGCAACTACTAGAGTGCTGACCAAACCGTTCAGTCTGAATGAGCTGAGTTCGCGGGTGCATGCGCTGACGTTGGCGTCCAACTAAGCGCTGCTCCCCGCAGTGAATACCTCGTGTCAAAAAGACTGCGCGTAGTCTTTAGGACTTCAAACTTGCGCAGTCATAAAGACTGCACCTCTGGCCAAAGCCTTGTCATACAAGGGCCCTGAACTTGGCCCATCTTTTGAATAGTGTGCTTCCAACATTCCATCCACTCAGGAAGCACACGATGAGTAATGATTTTGAAGGTCGCTTGGCGGTGATAACCGGCGCGAGTTCCGGTATTGGTCTGGCAGTCGCGGAGCGGCTCCTTGCACAAGGCGCCCGCCTACTTGCCATGTCTCGCCAAATAGGCGGATTGCAAGAGTTGACGGCGCGCTATCCGCAACAACTGACGTGGGTCGCTGGTGACGTCAGCAATAAACCGGATCTTCAGCAACTGGGCGAACACGCCTCCCGCCTCGGACCGGTAGATTACCTCGTGCCGAACGCGGGGATTGCCGAACTCGCCGACGGGCTGGACCTGCAAGCGTTCGATCGCCAGTGGGCGGTCAATGGCGCTGGCGCATTAAACACACTGGCCTGCTTGCGCCCACACTTGGCGCAACCAGCCTCAGTGGTTTTCATCGGGACGTTCCTGGCGGACGTTACATTCCCCGGACTTGCCGCTTACATCGCCTCCAAAGTTGCGCTGAAAGCACAGGCGCGCACGCTGGCAGTGGAACTCGCGCCGCAGGGTATTCGCATCAACATGGTTTCGCCGGGCCCTACCGCGACACCGATCTGGTCCACGTTGGGCTTGAGCAATGATGCGCTGGCCGGCGTCGCCACTCAGGTCAATCAGCGACTTCTGGACGGCCAATTCCTCAACGCCGGCGCCGTTGCGGATGTTGTCCTGTTTCAACTAAGCAGCGGCGCCAGAAGTGTTTACGGCCAGGATTGGGTGGTGGACGGCGGTTATACCCTTCGCTAAAGCCTTCGAGTAAACAGTCCCGTTGCAGCCAGCGCAGCAGTTGCAACGGGCAATCAGCCATCACCCGCGACCACTTTCATTTCTTGCAGCCTCACCGTCCTTTGCTATAGCTACTGTTCCGAAATGCAATTAACGAGGCAACGGAATGTCAGTCGCAAAGAAAATGAGTGTGGGGCAACTGACGATGTTGACCGCCGTGAATATGCTCGGCTCCGGCATCGTCCTGCTCCCGACCAAACTCGCCGAAGTTGGCGGGATTTCGATACTTTCCTGGCTGATCACAGCCACCGGCTCGCTCGCCCTCGCCTACGCCTTTGCGCGCTGCGGCATGCTAAGTCGCAAGACTGGCGGCATGGGCGGTTATGCCGAATACACCTTCGGCAAGGCCGGCAACTACCTGACCAACTACACCTACGGCGTCTCGCTGTTGATTGCCAACGTGGCGATCAGCATCACGGCGGTCGGCTATATCCAGGTGTTGTTCGACGTCAAACTCGATTCGCTGCAAGTCGGCCTGGCGACGATTGCCTTACTGTGGATCACCACGTTCGCCAACTTTGGCGGGGCGCGGATTACCGGGCAGATCGGCGCGTTTACCGTGTGGGGCGTGATTGCGCCGGTAGTGCTGGTGTCGACCATCGGTTGGTTCTGGTTCGACAGCAGCGTCTACGCCGCCGGTTGGAACCCGCACAACATGGGCTGGATGGACGCCGCCGGCGCTTCTGTGGCGATCACCTTGTGGGCGTTCCTTGGGCTTGAATCGGCCTGCGCCAACACCGATGCAGTGGAAAACCCCGAGAAAAACGTGCCGATTGCCGTGCTCGGCGGCACCCTCGGCGCGGCGGTGATTTACATCGTCTCGACCAACGTCATCGCCGGCATCGTCGATAACCCGGAACTGGCCTCGTCCACCGCGCCGTTCGGGTTGGTGTTCGCCAAGATGTTCACGCCGCTGATTGGCGACATCGTCATGGCCGCCATGGTCCTGGCCTGCATCGGCTCGCTGCTCGGTTGGCAGTTCACCATCGCTCAGGTGTTCAAAAGCTCGGCGGACACCGGTTACTTCCTGCCGATCTTCGCCAAAGCCAACAAGGCCGGCACGCCGATTGTCGGCATGCTGATTCTGCTCGCCGGGCAAACCGCGCTGGGCTTTCTGACGATCAGCCCGGACTTGAGCAAGCAGTTCGACACGCTGGTCAATCTGGCGGTGGTGACCAATCTGGTGCCGTACATCCTGTCGATGGCGGCGCTGATGACCCTGCAAAAAGTCTCCAATGTGCCGCCCGGCAAAGCCTTGGCCACCAACATCATCGCGTGGGTCGCGGCGGCCTACAGCTACCTGGCGCTCTACAGTTCTGGCGAGCAGGCGCTGATGCTCGGCGGCGTCGCGACGATTTTCGGTTATACGCTGTTCGGCTTCGTCAATAACCGCCTGATCCGCCTCGAAGCGATCAACAACAGCGTGCCGACACAGACCGTCAGCGCGCAGCACCTAACCGGCGAACCGGTGCCGGTGAACCACTTGCAATCGGCAACTCTGGAGGTCAGGCCATGACGGAATATCGACACACGCTGGGCATGCTCACGCTGCTGGTGAGCAATCCGCCGGATAAACGCACCGTGTTCGGCCGCGCCCTCGATCAGTTGGTCCACGATGTCGAAGAGCGCGCCATTCGCGTGCTGGCGTCAGAGAGCTTGAGCGATGCTGCGTCGATCCTGCGCACCGACTCGGCAATCCAATGCGTGCTGCTCAGTTGGGAAATGGACGACAGCGACGACCACAAGGCCTGCATCGATCTGTTGACCGCCCTGCGCCAGCGCAACACCCGCGTGCCGGTGTTCCTGATCAGCGACCGCAGCACCGCGTCGAGCATTCCGCTGGTGGTCATGCAACACGCCGACGACTTTATCTGGCTGCCCGAAGACACCAGCCGCTTCCTCAGTGGACGCATTCTCGCGGCCATCGAACGTTACCGCCAAGCGGCGCTGCCACCGATGTTTGGCGCGCTGGTGAAGTTTGCCCGCACCTACGAATATTCCTGGCACACGCCGGGGCATGCCGGCGGCACCGCGTTCCTCAAGAGCACTGCGGGCCGGGCGTTTTATGAGTTTTTCGGGGAAAACCTGCTGCGTTCCGACTTGTCGATTTCCGTCGGCGAACTGGGCTCACTGCTCGATCACAGCGGCCCGATTGGCCAGGGTGAACGTTACGCGGCCAAGGTGTTTGGAGCGCATCGCACTTATTACGTGACCAACGGATCGTCGACCTCCAACCGCGTGATCCTGATGGCCAGCGTCACGCGCAATCAAATCGCCCTGTGCGACCGCAATTGCCACAAGTCCGCCGAACACGCGATGACCTTGTCCGGGGCGATCCCGACCTACCTGGTGCCGACCCGCAACCGCTACGGCATCATCGGCCCGATCCTGCCGCAGACCTTGAGCGCCGAAGGTGTGAAAGCCGCCATCGCCAACAACCCGCTGGTCCGCGACGGCATCGACCCGACGCCGGTCCACGCGATTGTCACCAACTCGACCTACGACGGCCTGACCTACAACGTCACCCGCGTCGAGGAATTGCTCGGCCAGAGCGTCGACCGTTTGCATTTCGATGAAGCCTGGTACGGTTACGCGCGGTTCAATCCGCTGTATCGCGAGCGCCACGCGATGCACGGCAGCCCGGACGAGCACGACGCGTCGAAACCCACGGTGTTCGCCACCCAATCCACCCACAAACTGCTCGCGGCGCTGTCCCAGGCCTCGATGATTCATGTGCGCAACGGGCGTAATCCGATCGATCACGGGCGCTTCAACGAGTCGTTCATGATGCACGCCTCGACCTCGCCCAACTACGCGATCATGGCGTCCTGCGACGTCAGTTCGGCCATGATGGAAGCGCCGAGTGGGCAAATTCTCACCACTGAATCCATCGAAGAGGCCGTGGCGTTCCGCCAGGTTATCTCGCACATGCACCACGAAATGCTCAGCAACAACGACTGGTTCTTCACTTGCTGGCAGCCGCCGACGGTGCACGTCGGCGGCGCGAGCGTGCCGTTCCATGAAGTCGATCCGCAGTTGCTGAAAACCGAGCCGAATTGCTGGGTGCTGCACCCGAACGAGGTGTGGCACGGTTTTGGAGATATCGAAGACGGCTACTGCATGCTCGACCCGATCAAAGTCTCGGTGCTCAGCCCCGGCATGGGCGACGACGGCAATTTGCTCGACTCCGGCATTCCGGCCTGCGTGCTGACCGCGTACCTCGGGCGCCAAGGCATCGTCGTCGAGAAAACCACCGACTTCACCATCCTGTTCCTGTTCTCCATCGGCATCACCAAAGGCAAGTGGGGCACGCTGGTCAATGCCCTCCTCGACTTCAAACGCGACTACGACGAAAACCTCGACCTGGAACTGGCCCTGCCCGACTTGCTCGCGGCCAATCAGCAGCGCTACGCCGGCATGGGCCTGAAGGACCTCGCCGACGAAATCTTCGCCGCGATGAAACAACACAAAACCACCGCCAACATGTCCCAAGCCTTCGGCACGTTGCCGAAAGCCGAATTCAGCCCCGTAGAGGCCTACGAAAATCTGGTGCGCAACAACATCGAACGGGTGACCCTCGACGAAGCCGCTGGACGCGTTGCAGCGACTGGCATCGTTCCGTATCCGCCGGGCATTCCATTGCTGATGCCAGGCGAAAACGCCGGCCCTGCGGATGGACCGCTGTTGGCGTATCTGAAGGCGCTGGAGGCGTTCGACAAGTCATTCCCGGGGTTTACGCATGACACGCACGGGATCGAAAGCGAGGGCGGGGTTTACCGGATGTTGGTGTTGAAGTGATTTGGCAGTGATTTGGAAGTGACAGAGAAAATGCGCGAGCGAAGTGATTCGCTCGCGCATTTTTTTCAAACGCACCTCGCTACTTTTTTGCGTGGTTTGCGTGGCCGTCTCGCCGTACTCAGACCTGGCCATCGACGTTGAGGACTTTCTTCAGTTGCTGGCCCACAGCCTCGCTTCCTTCCCGCCCTCCAACTACCCAGACACCTACGCCATGCCTGGATTGATAATCCGATTTTTCCAGAATCGGAACTGCACCACCGCGCGGGATCAATAACGCAGAGGCATCGGGTTTTCTGCCATGCCAACGCAAACTGTCGTGATAGAGGTGGGCTGATGCCATTCCGTCCAATACGCCAAACCGGCTGCTGCGGTACTTGGCATCGAGAACGATGAAACGTTGAAAGTCGGGGGCTTTCATGGTTATGACAATGTCTGGAAATCTGAGCCTGGATAGGCTGGAGAAGCCGTGATAGGGCTTGCGATCAATAGCCGGACACCTTATCTGGAACCACACATCCAGCGTGATGCCCTCATTTGTACCGCGCCAAAGAATTCGCCCCGCTCTCATGCGCGAAGAGCGGCATTTCCAGTCCAGATCGGGATATTGCTTTTGCAGTTGTTCCAACACTGTGACAAAACACCATCGCTCGTAAATTTCCCAAGTGGGGCTCAGCCAAAGTGTCTCGTTTTTTTCCTTGCCCAAGACTCCCGAGCGCAAGCAATACCAACCAAATCGGTAAGCACGAGCATAAACAGGTTGCGCCGAGATTGCGTTCAAACCAGCGGCCGTCAATCGTAGATGAGCGAGATTGCAAAATGGCTGCATCCGTTGAACTCGGTGCAACTGAAGCAGTAACTTTTCAACGAAAGCGATGCGTCGAATCAATCTCGGGCCGAGGGCAGACCGCGTCTCACTGAGCCTTTCTCTGACTGCAATATCTTTCAACGAAGTGCAGACTTGTTTGCACCGCCGAATAACCTCAGAAAGGACTAGCCCGAGTGCCTGGTTCGCAGGGTTGTCTTGCTCTTCATAAACGCTGGAGACGTCGAAGCGAACGATGTTCAAAGGCGGTTTATGCGGATTCTCTTTATGCAGAAGTCCTAATCCAGCCGGACTCATCAGTGCCTTTCGAACGCCCGCAACGTCCAGACGCTTGACCTGATGGGCGCTGACCGACGTGCGCTCCTGGCGCAGTGACGTCAGTGGTTTATGACTGACTTGCCGGAGGGCTTCGAGCATTCGGTCGCCATACCTGCGAAGCCGAGCGTATTGCAGATGAGCGTTAGACAACGCGCCATTGTTGCCAATGGCCATTTGAGCAGCCTCGGTGCCCATGAGCAGCGACGGATCGAACTTCAGAATCGTATCGATCATTTCGGCATACGACTCACTGCCTAACTTACGGCCGTCTGCGGATACATCCAATCGGTAGGTCGCAACGGTCTGGTCCAGCTCATTCAGAAGCTCAGCCACAACCTCACCGGCGAAGTAGCCAGGTGACCAGCACCACGCTCGCTCACCGTTTAGGTTCGAATCATCTAGACGTATGTCGTCGACATAGAATGAATGTCCCTCGACTACCGCGAATCGGTAAGCACTTTTTTCCATAAAACCAGGATTTAAAACACCGGGATTTACGTTCAAAAATATCCCATCGCACTCTGCCCGCAAGATAAAGGTCATCGTCAGCGCCAAAATCTGGTGGAGCCGGAGTGATTCAATTCTTCACCCATCTCTGTAGCTTTGCCCAGTGACGAATGCATCTTCGCCCCAGCCAGAGTTGATTTGAGCGATGCGAAAACCCGTTGCAGTCTCGGGCTGTCTTCGCCTCTCAGTTTCGGCAGGATTTTAGAATAAACCGCTTGGTCTAACGCGCTTGAAAACTCAATGACCTGTCCTTGCTGGGCTTGCTGGAGGTAACCGAGGATGTCATGCAGTGTTCTCCAGCCAAAATGCAAACGAGCCGGTCGAAGAATACTCATCATCGCCACCATCAGGTCGCGAACTATTGCGGTCTGGTCTGATGTAAGTGAGCTGTTAGTCCATCCGGGGAAGGCAGCAACATCGATATCCCAGAACTCGATCACCGATGCGCGATCCAGCACTTTATCGCTCAAGCCATGGGTCGTCTCATCCATGTTGACTGTGCCGATAATCACCAGGTTACTTGGGTAAGGGATGCTTGGCGGCACATCATCAATGGCTTCAGCCTGGCCATGAAACACGATGGCCTCACCCGTCTCCATCGCCGAAAGCAATGGCGCCAGATATTGTTCGGGATGAGACAAATTCATCTCATCGAGTATCAGCGTGTACGGTTTTAAAGGATTGGAACTGGCCTGCAGCAAAAAATCCAGCACAGCGGTGCGCATGTAAGTATCAGGTTCAATCGGGTTGACGTAACCCAACAGACTTGAATAGTCATGCCATCCAGGCTGGACCGGAACAACCAGCACACCCTCCGATGGCTGGGGATCGCCTTGCCAGAGGCTTAGTGCATACCGCAGCGCAAGTTGGGTTTTACCCGCGCCACTTAACCCGGTCAGTACTGCAAAGTGTCGTCGAGAATGACACCACAGACCCGCGTCCAATTGGCCGATGATTGATTCAGGGAATGGGAACTCTGAGCTGAATCCAGCAATGATGTGTTTGAGCGAGGGTCTTTGCATCTCGCCAAGATCCGGCACTACCGAGCCGAGCTGCACGACCACCGGCTCCACGCTAGTGTCAGTGGCCAACTCGCGTGGAACCCAGTGGATCCGTTGAACCCACTGCTTGCCGCTTTCAGTAAGCTGCAAAAGCTTGTTCTGCAGGATGACAAGGTCCAGGTTGCGCAGCCAACCGATCAGACTCGATGGTGCGAAATCGGACGTCCATCCAGGATTGGCTTTGCGCAATACGAGGATTGCATCGCGGCTGGACAGTGAAGTTTTGTTCAGCGCATACAGTAAATAATCAAACCCCAGAATGCGCGTGATCATCCAATCGATCACTTCGTCGGGTTCGCCAGATTCTAAAAACGCTTCACCGCGCAAAGTCAGGTGCAGATCGCCGCCAGCGGCACGGAGCACTCCCCATTCAGCGATCAATGCGTTCAATTGAATGTTGAAGGTAGCGTTCTTCGATCGTGGGCTGATTGATTGCAAATGCTGCATGAAGTCTTCGCGCGTGCAGCCTTCAGCGGCGAATTCAATCATGGTTTGAATCGTCGCAGTCCCCCCGCCGATTGCTACCATTCCCCTTCTTCGGCGCTCTGGCGCCAGTGGATTGAGCCGCTCCTCGCCAGTCACCGGATCAGATTTTTCGGTCGCTTCAGACTCTGGATTTTGGACGTAGGTGGAATAAAGCAGCCACGGCAAGGTAAGTCGTGAAGTACCTTCACGCAAATAGAAATCGGGCGAAACGCCGAGTACTTCGTCGAGGCGATTCAGAACCATTTGATGAAGGTGCCGGCGCTGACCACGTAATGGCAGGCCCATTGCAAGCGCCAATTCTCGAAGTTTGCGAAAGTGCGTGATCGTGGTGAAGGCACCGGGGCAGAGCAACGCAAAAACCCGATACATCTTCAACCTCGGGTTGCGCCTGGTGAGTAACGCAACATCAGCCGCAATCAGCCGCCATGCCTCTGAAATAAGTAGCTCTCGCTCGCCAGCGTCTAAAGTTGTCGAGTACTTTTGCTTGAGCTGCCACAACATCTCGGCAACCTGTGCATCTTTGGCCACCTCCGAAATATCGATATGGCCCATGCCAGTGGCTGATACCGCCTCTGCATTCCAAAGGGATAGTTGAAATTTTTCGCTCACGAACTCGTCATGAGAGACATCGCGAACTCGCTCCAACCAACCATGAAACTTGTCAATCCAACGCTGATTACCCGGCAATGAAACGACCTGTTCCAGCAGCGTGTTGCAAGCGTTCTTGAGCCCGGCATCATCCTTTAAATCTGACAATTGAAATCCATCCATTGGCGGCACGTTGTGTGGCGCAATGATGGCACTGAAACTACGTTGAGTTCCAGCGGCAGTCCGAGATCAATACGTAACAGGATGAGCTGCACCAAATCGTTAACAGCTGCTCGCCCAGATCAGAAGCGTTCGAGGATCCTCAAACGCTTCTTTAACCTGCTTACAACATCGGCGTACTACTCACCACTCGCAACGCCAACCCTTCATACGCATCCAGCGTAATGGTGAATTCACCCTCATCGGTCAAATCACCTTCAACCCGTTCGTTGATGATGTCGACCACCGGCCCCGGCGCGATGTTAGGCAGGTGCAAGGTTTCGGTGATCGGCGTCGAGCCGAAGTTCAGCGCGGTGATTTGTGTGCCTTTGCCGGCTGGCAGTTCGTGAACCATGATCAGCAGCCCCGGATGCTCGACGTCCGGCACCAGAATCTGCCGGCTCGCGGCGATGTCGTAAGCACGGCGGGCGGCGAGGATTTTCTTCAGTTGCGAGGCAAACGAATCCGGGTCCTTGAGCTGGCTCGGCAGGCTGCCGTACAAGGTTTTCGGGCGTGGCATCTGGCCGGCGGAGAACTCGGCGTCGGGATTCATATCCACCAGATCGTAGGCGCCGCGATGGATCCAGCGCGTATCGCCGTCTTCCATCAAATGCGCGACCTGATCCGCCGGCAACGGCAATGCGCCGACCAAATCCCAACCCGACAGCGCAAACACGCCGGGCTGCATGGCGTTGTACATCACCAGCAACAAGTGGATCTGGCGGATTTGCACGATATCGGCGGCGGTGATGGCGTCAAGATCACGAATGCCCAGCGCTGCAGTGATGATGCTCGCGGTGGTGCAGGACACGCCGTTGGTGACGAATTTCAGGTTATACGGCGCGTGCTCACCGGCGAGGCGTTCGTACATCTGCTCGCGGATATGCTCGCGCAGGATGCTGCCGGGGAAGGTCTGGCCCTGATACAGGTAGGTGTCATGCGCGTGCAGGGTCCAGAAATGCACCAATTCCAGAGTCAGTTCGTCGTGGTTCTGCAACGCGTGGATCAGCGAACCGGGATCGATGCCCAAGGTGTGCATCTGGCGCAGCATCAGGCGCAGGAATTCGGTATCGCCCATCAGCAACGCGTGCTGGTAGGCCGGGCGAGTGATGAAGTCGTAAGACAGGTCGGCGCCACCGTGGGACATCGCGGCGATGTCGTCGACGGTGAGGTTGAGTTCCTGGAAGCTGAAACCGCCAGCCTTGCGGATCGCGCCGCCGAGCAGCTGGTTACCGGTGATCGACAGTGGATGGCTTTCCGACCACGCAGTGCCGTCGAGTTTGCGTTCGACGCCGAGGAAGCCGTTGGCGTCGAGGCGCAGGATCTTCGCGCCCATCACGTCAATCGCGTGCAGCGCATCGCCGATGATCATCTGTTGCGCGGCGAACGTCGGATCGAGCCAGTTCAGCGACGGCTGGCCTTCCTTGAAGTAATGCAGGTACACCCAGCGCCGTGGCTTGCCGTCGACGCCGATAACCACTGGCGTGGCGCTCCAGTCGGTTTCCTTGACGCCGGGCTCGAAGAAGATCACCCGTTGCAACTGGCCGACGATGTAATGCTTGTCGCGCAACGCATCGACCTGCAGCGGGCTGAGGTTATGCGCGTCGCGGCCCTCTTCGATGTCGGGCAGCAGCGGCCAGTCTTCCTCGCGGATTTCGACCATGTGGTACAGACCCGGATAGTCTTCGTAGGCCATCTCGGCCAAACGGAAGTCCGCACCTTTGCCGGTGTGCGACGGAATCACGTCATCGATGATCACCGAGTTGTGCGCGGCGGCCATGCGCGTCAAGGCTTGCAACTGCGCCTCGGTGCCGAGTTGCGGGTCGATGTCGAAGCTGATGCGGTCGAAATTGCCGTCAATCGTCGGCGTGTGTTCGGTGCCCTGCAAACCGCCGGAGCGCTTCAGCGGGCCGTTGTGAATGCCCTGAATGCCGATTCGCGACAGCGCGTGCCACAGCGTTTCATCGCCCAGCGCTTCCAGCACAGTGCCGTTTTCGCTGGTGATGATGGACGCCGGGTAGGCCGTGAACCACACCGAAGACAGGGCCGAAGCGTCGCGGGGCCGGGTATGAGCGTAGGGTTGCTGCCACAAGCGACCTTGCCCGCTATAGAGCTTGGCCCGCTGCCGTGCGGCGTTCAGCATTGATTGCTCGACCAGCCATTCCACGTGCTTTTTATCGACCATCGTCATAAAAACAATCACCTGTCGTCATGTAAAAGACGCAACCGCCCCGCTCCATCCCGGGCGCCGCTTGTCCTTATATGAGGCCCTGCGACGCCATTCGTTGCATCGTATTGCTGATCCCGCTCCGGTAGGAGCGAGGCTTGCCCGCGAAGGCAATCTGTCCGTCGCCATCAAACCCGGATCAACCTCAGATCAACCCCAAGGTGGAACTTCACCCCCACAGCGTTATAGTCCGGCATAGCCAACAACCCGGTGACCCAACATGAAAACCCTCACCGCGCTTTTCACCTGTCTATCTACCTGCCTGTTCGCCAGCACTGCAGGCGCCGCATCCGGCCCGAGCATTTCCGACGAGCCTGCCGCGCCGATCAGAACCACGTTCGACTGCGCGCTGGCCAAGGTCACCATCGAAAAACTGATCTGCCGCGACCCGCAACTCAAGCAGATGGACATGGAAGTGTTTCGCCTCTACCGCTTGGCGCTGACAGACGAACGCGCGGTCCCGCCGCCGAAAAAAATCGTCGTCGACCAGCAATTCTGGGTCGATGCGCGCAGCCAGTGCGGCGCCGATCCCGACCCCAAGGCGTGCGCAACCCGCCGTTACGCCGAGCGCGCGCATCAATTGCGCCAAGGCTCGACGATTGCGCGGACCAAGGATCCTTACCGGCTCACCGAGGGGCCAGTGGTTTTTCGTTGTAATGGACTGAACGGTGCCGTGGCCGCGAGTTTTTTCATGATGCAGCCGGGGTTGGTGTACCTGAAATGGGCGAACGGCGCGGTGACGTTGAGCCAAGTGGCGAGTGACAGCGGCACTCGTTACACCGGCAAGGATGCGCAGGGGAATTACAGTTTTTGGCAGAGTGATGATGCGGTGGTTTTTCAGAAACCTGGGGCGGGAGACATGCGTTGTAGCGCTGAGCCCGTGAGCTGAGGCCCGACTCAGCACACTTGCTCAATTTCTGTTGTAGCCGCTACGGCACCATCGTCCTGCACTTCCCCCGAATAGTTCTGGTCAGCCTGCCCTGCGCAGTCGCTGCCTCGTGGTGATCGATTGATGATGTTTTCCGTACCCAACCGCTGTTTGTGGCTGTCGATTCTGCTCGCCAGTAAAGCCTTGGCCGACGAACCGCCGCCCGCGTCTCAAGGTTTTCTCGAGGGCGCAACGCTGGACGTACTGGCGCGCAACTTCTACCTCAACAACGATTACCGCACGCCTTCGCCGTCCGGCAAAAGTTACAAAGCCGAGTGGGATCAAGGGTTTATCGGCGCTTTTGAATCCGGTTTCACCGAAGGCGCGATTGGCGTTGGCTTGGATGCTCATGGGTTTTTGGGGCTGAAACTGGATGGCGGCAAGGGCCGTTCCGGCACCGGGTTGTTGCCGGTCGATGACGATGGCCGCAGCGCCGATAACTATTCCAGCGCTGGCGGCGCGCTCAAGTTGCGGGCCTCGCGCACCACCGTGGCATTCGGTGAAATGACCGTGGAAACGCCGGTGTTCGATACCTCGGACAAACGCCTGCAACCGGAGTACGCCAGTGGATTGCTGCTGAACAGTCGGGAATTCGACGGGATAAACCTGGTGGCCGGACGTTTTACCGCGTTCAAGAATCAGGACAGTTCCTCGGGCAAAGGCGATTTCTACGGTTACGGGGCGAACACCGAGGCTGGCGCGATTACCTTTCTCGGCGCTGATCTGTTCACCGACAGCCCGGTCGGCGGCGCGCTGTATGCGTCGGAGTTGAGCGACACCTGGCGTCAGTACTACGGCAATCTGCATCTGCGGCAATCGGATGTTTTTCTCGATGCCAATCTGTATCACACGCAGGACACCGGCCGCGCCACGGCGGGGGCTATCGACAATACGGCTTATAGCTTGTCGGGCAAATACAGCTTGGGCGCGCATGGCTTTACCTTGGGGTTTCAGCAGATTGATGGCGACACGCCGTTTGATTTTGTCGGCGGAGACTCGATTTATCTCGCCAACTCGATCAAATACGCTGATTTCAATGGTGCCCACGAGCAGTCGTGGCAGGCGCGCTATGACTTGGATTTGGGCGCATTCGGCATTCCTGGTCTGAATTTCATGACCCGTTATGTGACCGGTCGCAACATTGATGGCACCCATGCGCCGCAGGGTGGCGCGTACAACCCGTTCGACGACGAGCGCGGTGGTTATGCGCCGCAGCAAGGGCGTGGCGGCAAGCATTGGGAGCGCGATATCGATTTGCGCTACGTCGTGCAATCGGGGACGGCGAAGGGATTGTCGGTGCAGCTGAGCCATGTTTCGCATCGGGCTAATGCTGCGCAGGCCGGCGATGATATTGATCGGGTTTATGTGGTCGTCCAATACCCGCTGAACTTCAATCACCTTTAGGGCAACGCGGATTTTCGGGGGCGGGGGTTGCTCGCGAACGCGCGGGGTCAGTTTCGGGCGAAATCAACTGGCAGAGCGCTTTCGCGAGCAAGCTCAGCTCCCACAGGGACGCGGGGCTGCCCATCCTGGGGCGTGGGGATTATCATGGCGGCCGTGATAAATCCTGCCTTTATGAGACTGCGCATGACTTTCGATTTCGACCAGGTGTTCGACCGCCACGCCACCGGCAGTACCAAATGGAGCCGCTACCCGGCCGACGTGTTGCCGATGTGGGTCGCCGACATGGATTTCGCCGCGCCGCCGGTGATCATCCAGGCCCTGCAAAAACGCCTGGAACACCCGTTGCTCGGCTACAGCGTGGCCCCGGACAACCTGCGCGAAGCGATCGTCGCTGACCTCTGGCGTAAATACGCCTGGCGCGTGCTGCCGCAGGAACTGGTGTTTCTGCCGGGCGTGGAATCGGGTTTCAACATGGCGCTGAATGCGCTGCTGGAGCCGCAGCAAAATGTCGTGGTGCAAACGCCAAACTATCCGCCGCTGCGCCATGCTGCCGGGCATTGGGGCTTGAATAAGGTCGAGCTGGAGTTTGATGCGCAGGCGGACGGCACGTATGCCACGCCGCTGGAATCGCTGCGCGAATCACTGAATGGTGGCGGCGCTTTGCTGTTGAGCAACCCGCACAACCCGCTGGGCAAGGTATTTGATCGCGAAGAGCTGCAAGCCGTGGCGGATGTGTGTCTGCAGCAGGACGCCTGGATCATCTCCGACGAGATCCACGCCGAGTTGTGTTACGACGGCCGTGTGCACATTCCGGTGGCGTCGCTGAGCCCGGCAATTGCTGCTCGCACCATCACGCTGATGTCGGCGAGCAAGGCGTTCAACATTGCCGGTCTGAAAACCGCGTTCATGATCATTCAGGACCCGGCACTGTTGGCGCGGGTCAACCATGCACGGTGTGGTCTGGTGGACAGCGTCAATCCGCTGGGGCTGGAAGCGACTCGCGTGGCTTATGCCGACGGTGGACCGTGGCTGGCCGAGCTGATGACGTATCTGCAAAGCAATCGCGATTTTGTTGTCGATGCCGTGCGCACCCGGTTGCCGGGCGTGACCATCAATGTTCCGCAAGGGACGTATTTGGCGTGGCTCGATTGCTCGGCGCTGGGTTTGGATAATCCGCAGCGGTTTTTCCTCGAACAGGCCAAAGTCGGGTTGAGCGCGGGCGTGGAATTCGGCGATCACAGCCAACAGTTCGTGCGCCTCAACTTCGGCTGCCCGCGAGCACTACTCGAAGAAGGCATCGCCCGCATGCAGCGCAGCTTGCTCAACCGATGAACATCAACCCGTAAACGACCAACCTGTAGGAGCTGAGCTTGCTCGCGAAGGCGGTGTGTCAGGTGATTCACGGGTTGGCTGACCGACCGCTATCGCGAGCAAGCTCAGCTCCCACGATCAAAAGCGCGCAAGTTTTCATCTGAAATCCAACCGAACTCATCGCAAAAGGCAGGGGTCAACTCTCCAGGAGCGGCTACTGCCCTCGTCTTTTTTTTGCTGTGAGAATGGAGATCGATGATGACTGACTACCCAAAACCGCCCTTCGCCAAACAAGCCCAGGCGGTGCCCGGTTCGCAGAAGAAGATGGATCCGTACCCGGATTGCGGCGAGCAGAGTTACAAGGGTTCTGGCCGTTTGGAAGGCAAAATCGCCCTGATCACTGGCGGTGACAGCGGCATTGGCCGTGCGGTGGCGATTGCCTTCGCCCGTGAGGGTGCCGATGTGGTGATTTCCTACCTCAACGAGCACGAAGACGCCGAAGAAACCGCACGCTGGGTCGAACAGGCCGGGCGCCAATGCCTGCTGCTGCCGGGCGACCTCGCGCAAAAAGCCCAGTGCCAGGCCATCGTCGACAAAACCGTCGAACGCTTCGGCCACATCGACATTCTGGTCAACAACGCCGCATTCCAGATGACTCACGAAAACTTCGAAGACATCCCCGACGAAGAATGGGTGATGACCTTCGACGTCAACATCACCGCGATTTTCCGTATCTGCCAAGCCGCGCTGAAACACATGAAACCCGGCAGCTCGATCATCAACACCAGTTCGGTCAATTCCGACATGCCCAAGCCGACCCTTCTGGCTTATGCGACCACCAAAGGCGCGATTGCCAACTTCACCGGCGGCCTCGCGCAGATCCTCGGGCCGAAGAACATTCGGGTCAACAGCGTTGCGCCCGGCCCGATCTGGACGCCGCTGATCGTCTCGACCATGCCCGACGAAGAAGTCGAAAACTTCGGCGCCGAAACCCCGCTCGGTCGTCCTGGCCAACCGGTCGAAGTCGCGCCCATCTACGTGTTGCTGGCCTCCGACGAAGCCAGTTACATCACCGGCCAGCGCTATGGCGTAACCGGCGGCAAGCCGATTCTTTAAATTGAACCTGACGGCAATTCCACAACTCAACTTTACATACAGGCCCGCCAACGGCGGGCCTTGGGAAACCTGGAGGTCGTCATGTCCGCACCTTTACTGAAACTGTTCACCCAGCCCAACTTCGCCTGGACGGATATCCGCAAGGAAGAAGAGGCGCATCCCCGCCACTACCTCGCACATTTGCTGCTGCTCGCATTGATTCCACCGGTGTGCCTGTTCATTGGCACCGTGTACGTCGGCTGGAGCCTGGCCGAAAACGAGACGGTCAAACTCAGCAGCGCCAGCGCGTTGCAACTGTGCGTGATGCTCTACATCACCATCATCGTCGGCGTGGCGGTGCTGGGCGGGTTCATTCGCTGGATGTCGCGGGCATTTGACTCGCGGCCGACGCTCAACCAATGCATCGGTTTTGCGGCTTACACCGCGACGCCGTTTTTTCTCGCCGGGATTGGCGGGCTGTACCCGAGCCGTTGGCTGGCAATTATCGTGCTTGGCGCGGCTTCGGTTTATTCAACGTTTCTGCTGTTCGTTGGCT
Organism: Pseudomonas sp. 43NM1; assembly: GCF_002836905.1. NCBI lineage: Bacteria > Pseudomonadati > Pseudomonadota > Gammaproteobacteria > Pseudomonadales > Pseudomonadaceae > Pseudomonas > Pseudomonas sp. 43NM1. The sequence goes on from NZ_MKGS01000002.1 coordinate 199,534, forward strand.
TGCCGACGTTCATGCATGAACGCAAGGAACAAGGTTTGCTTAACTCCGCGTGTGTCTGGGGCGTTGGTTTGCTGGTGCTCGTGACCATGCTGGTGGAAATGATTCTGCTGTGGTTCAACGTGCTCACGCCTGAGTACCTGCGCGCGACGGTCGGTTGAGCTTGCAAAAACATTTGATCAGCGAGCGTCCGGCATGAGTTTCACAATTTGGTTAGCGGTATTGGGCGCTGTGTTGCTGACATTGGCACTGACGTCGTCGTATCTACGCTGGATGCCGGTCACCACCTCGGCGGTGTGCCTGGCACTCGGCGTCGGCATCGGGCCGACGGGCCTGGATTGGCTCAAGCTCGACATCAAGGACGCATCGGTCTGGATGGAGCACCTGACGGAAGTCGCGGTGCTCTTTTCTTTGTTCGTCTGTGGACTGAAACTGCGCTTGCCGTTCAAAGAGCGCAAATGGCGCGTGGCATTCGGCCTGGCTGGGCCAGTGATGGTGTTGACCATCGCTGGCGTGTGCCTGTTGCTGCACTTCGGCTTTCAGCTGGCGTGGGGGCCGTCGTTGCTGATCGGCGCGATTCTGGCGCCGACCGACCCGGTATTGGCGTCGCTGGTGCAGGTCAACGATGCCAAGGATTACGACTCGGTGCGCTTCGGCCTCTCGGGTGAAGCCGGCCTGAATGACGGCGTTGCGTTCCCCTTTGTCATCCTCGGCCTGTTGTTTCTGCAACAGACCGGTGATTCCAGCGCGTGGCTTGGCGACTGGGCATTGAAGAGTCTGTTGTGGGCCGTGCCTGCCGGTTTGCTCACCGGTTACTGGATGGGCCACGGCATCGGCCGCGTGACCTTGTCGATGCGCATCCGCAATGCCGACAGCACCTTTTCACCGAATGATTACCTGACGCTGGCACTGATCGCACTCGCCTACGTAGTGGCGGAAGCGATCCACGGTTACGGCTTTCTCTCGGTGTTCGCTGCGGGTTTGGGCTTGCGTCAGGCCGAAGTGAAATCTACCGGTAGCAACCAGACGCCAGCCGAGCATTTGGTGCAACCGGTGGTCGGTCACCAGAACGTCGAGCCTGAAGCGGCGGTGCATGGCGACGTCGCACATCTGGAAGACACTCAGGTCGCGGCCGGCATCATGATGGGCGACATGCTCGCCTTCGGCAGTCTGGTCGAACGCGCCATGGAAGTGTTTCTGGTGACGCTCCTCGGCGTGGTGCTGGTGGCGCATTGGGACTGGCGTGCATTGATCATTGCCGGCGTGTTGTTTTGCGTGATTCGACCGCTCAGCGTTTGGTTGATCCCGTGGGGCAAGTTACTCGATGGGCGGCAACGCACGTTGATTGGCTGGTTCGGCATTCGTGGCATCGGCAGTTTTTACTACCTGTTTTACGCCTTGAATCACGATTTGCCGGCCTCGGTCGCCACGCTGTGCACCGACCTGACCTTATCCGTGGTTGCGCTGAGTATTCTGATTCACGGCATCAGTACTCAGCCGATGCTGGCTCGCTACGAACGGCTGAGTCATCAAAAATCCTGATTCATTGCTCTGATAGCACCCTATGTATCTATCCAATTTCCCGGCGCAAACGGATGAAATTTCCGCCGGGGAACGGCAGTCACAACACTATGCAGCCGTTGTGGCTCCCTCCTCTCACTTGATAGAAAAGGTGAACGCTATGCAGTACTTCTCGGCCCCGGTAAACCCTCAGGCTCGCCGCAACATCGCCCTCGAATGCAATCGCCATTTGTTCGAGGACGCGCATCAACTGAGTCGCGAAGCTTTTGAACTGCTGGAAAAAGCCGAGCTGGACGCTGAGTTGTTCACGCACTATCAGGCGTTGCGGCAGAAGGCCGATATGAAGTTTGAGGAAGCCATCGAGCACCTGCGCGTGATTGAAGAAGAGCTGCCACCGATGGTAAACGTAGCGCTGCTATCCTCGAAATCGGCTGGCCAAGGGTTTGATTCGCGGGTGTGATTGCACTGCAGGATCGAGCGCTTAGATCAAAGATCGGCAACTCCTCTGAGTTGCCGATTTTTTTTGCATTTGCAACGCCGCGATCTGCAATAGGTGCCGGCGTCAATTCATGCACCTTGCACGGCACGAATTCGCAACACAATCTCTAACTCATTGCTCGGCAAAGAATTATCTGTCGAGGAAGATCCGGCACAGGAAATGCTCTTGTCTGTGTAAGCGACTGACGGCACTTCGATCGTCCGCGCTATCCCGTGACCCAGACATGAGGTTCATCATGAACGCCATTGACCTGTTGAAAGCCGACCACGAACGCGTAAAAGCCATCCTCACCCAATTGAGCGACTCCACCGAACGCGCCGTGAAAAAACGCGTGGAGTTGATCAACAAACTGGAAATGGAAATCACCATCCACACGCGCCTGGAAGAGGAAGTGCTCTATCCCGCTTATAAAAAGGCCGGTGGCAAGGAAGAAGAAGTGATGTATTACGAGGCCAAGGAAGAACACCGCACCGTTGACTCGTTAGTGCTGCCGGACTTGAAAGTCACCGACCCTTCGACCCCGGAATTTGCCGGTCGGGTGAAAGTGGTCAAGGAATTGCTGGAGCACCACATCGAGGAAGAAGAAACCGAGATGTTTCCTCAAGCGAAGAAGCTGTTGGGCAAAGCTGCGCTCGAAGAACTCGGGCAGCAGATGGAAGCGCTAAAAGCGCAGTACAAAAAGGAAATGAGCGCGGCCAACATGGCGGCGTGATCAGCCTGTGGCGAGGGGGCTCGACGGCCCCCTCTCTGCCCATCAGGTCAGTTGGATGTACACCCCGTAAATCCCCAGCAAGATCCAGAACGTCGCAAAAATCCACGGCGTGCGCACCGAGAACAGCAGCGACTTGCGATAGCCCTTGTGGCTTGATTCCATCTCGGCGAACAGCGGCGATTCATCGTAAGCCAGACCCATCACCGGCTCGCTGTCGAGCAACTGGCTTTGCTTGAAGTGCCAGTGATCGATGATGTCGTAAGCGGCGCGAATGCCCGGCCAGGCGTTCAGCGAACTGAGTACGCCGAGCAGCGCCAGAAATGGCGGCACTACCAGGGTGAACGATTTGCCCCATTCGGGATTGATGTTGGCCATGCACGACGCAAACGCAATCACCAGGAACGATTGCGCGGTCAGGTAAGCGTCGGTGCGGTTGGCGAGGATGGTGGTTTCGTACTGAATTTCCCGACGATAGAAATCCAGGCGTTCCTTGGGCGAACCGAACATCTTCGCGTTGTGTTCGGTCAGGGCCTCCCCGGCCACGGTGTCCATCAATATTCTTGGCACGGCAGTCACGCATACAGTGGAAAGCAGTTAGACGAGCCCGGCGCAGGCAAAGTTCAGCCGGGATTACCAAAGCCCCGGTAATGGCCCGTCCTTGCCATGCACCGGATCCGCCGGCGGTCGTGCAACGTCGGCAATCCGCGCCACGCTGTCGTCATGGCTCGCGGTGTCCGGGCGTTGGATATCGTAGTTTTCCTGCCCTTGCGGATAACCGCCAACCACGAGGAAATCCTCACTCTGTTCAAGGCTGCAATGCCCGGTGCCGGCCGGCAACACCAGCACATCGCCCTCCTCGACTTCCAACTCCATGCCCGCCGGGCCGCCAAGCATCAGGCGCGCCTGACCACTGATCACGCCCAACACTTCATGCGCGTTGGAATGGTAATGGTGGTAATCAAACACCTGCGCGCGCCATTGCGCCGGCCATTGGTTGGCGCTGAACAGCGCTTCGAACGCCGCTGCTTTATCGGCACCGTCCAGTTGCACCTGGTGATAAAACAACACCGGCAACGGACTGTTGGGGATTTGTCCGTCGTCCTTGAAAAACAATTGCTGCGGCAGCGTGACTGGCGAGGTGCTCATGGCTGAATTCTCCTTGGCCGTTAAAGCGCTTATAAAGCTCTGAGCCGGCGGGCCAAGGAAAATTCAAACAGAACCGTCAGCGGTCACTTCATCGCTTGGGCGATGATTTCCACCAGATGCAGTTGGGTAAACGGTTTCGACAGGCGCGGCAGCTCGGTGACAAAACCTTCGAGGCGGTCGGCATAACCGGTGGCGAGGATGATCGGCACTTGCGGTTTGATTCCGCGAATCACCTGCGCCAGTTGTGCGCCGTTCATGTGCGGCATGGCCATGTCGGTGATCACCAGATCAATCGCCGGGCTTGTGCCGAAGACTTCCAGCGCCTGGGCACCGGACGCCGCGCTGATCACCCGATGGCCCAAGTCTTCGAGCAGCAGACTGGTGCTGGTCAGGACCAGACTGTCGTCGTCCACCACCAACACGCAAAGCCCCGGCACCGGCGCCATCGCTGGTGAGCTGATGGCCGGTTTGGCCAGCGAACCGGGGGTGGCCACCGGCATCCACAGTTCGGCGGTGGTGCCGACGCCTTTCTCACTTTTAAGGATGAAACGTCCGCCCAGTTGCGCGATAAAACCGTGGACCATCGACAGCCCCAGGCCCGTGCCTTTGCCGACACCTTTGGTGGTGAAGAACGGATCGGTGGCCGAGGCCAGCGTCGCCGCGTCCATGCCGGTGCCGGTGTCGACCACGCTCAGGCACACGTAACG